>CAYMLN010000209.1:0-977 GCA_964391045.1 uncultured Saprospiraceae bacterium | reverse complement strand
CAGGATATCCGGCTGCGACAGCAACAGGCGGCACAGGGCCACCCGACGACGCTCCCCGCCCGACAACACTCCGATCAGCGCATCTTCCGGCGGACAGCGCAGCGATTCCATGGCCGTCTCGAGTCGATGGTCGAGTTCCCACGCGTTGAAATGATCGAGCTTTTCCATGAGCTCGCCCTGGCGCTCGATCGTCTTCATCATCTCGTCGTCGTCCATCGGCTCGGCGAGCTTCAGGTTGATCGCCTCGTATTCCTTGAGGATATCGACGATGTGCTGGACGCCCTCCTCCACCGTCTGGCGGACGGTCTTGGCGGGGTCGAGGTCGGGCTCCTGCTCGAGCAGGCCGATCTTGTAGTCGCCGTCAAACCACACCTTGCCGTCGTGGTTGGTATCCTTCCCGGCGATGATCCGGAGCAGGCTCGACTTCCCCGACCCGTTGAGGCCGAGGACGCCGATCTTGGCGCCATAGAAGAAGGAGAGCCAGATGTTTTTCAACACCTGCTTGTTGGGCGGATACGTCTTGGAGACGCCCTCCATGGAAAAGATCACTTTTTCGCCGGCCATGATTGTCCTGTTGAATTGAGGGCGCAAAGATAACACCGGTCAATGAACAGCGAACAATGAACAATGAACAATGCTCGTTGCAGGAGATAAAGACAACTTGCAGGCATCTGCGAACTCAATGGAAATCGATAAAAAGTCGGGACCTTTTAAAAGCGCAAGTTGATTAAAGGCTTGATACGGCGATCTGCGTTTCTGTGGGAAATGTGATGATCACCGCGCCGGCATAAATCCCCGGATGAAGCCTTAGTCCGTGTAGTCAATCCCCTCGATCCAAGGTCCTCCATGCCTTGCAAGTTCCCGGGCAACGGCCGTGATCTCGGCCTCGAGCGCGGTCAGCTTCGTCCCGATGTCGCCCATCTCCTGCCGGATGATCGCGGCCTCATTCCGGGCCGTCAGCGTGGGACCGTAGGTCG
>CAYMLN010000208.1:0-5199 GCA_964391045.1 uncultured Saprospiraceae bacterium | reverse complement strand
TGATTTCCGTCAGCACCGTGTCGCGTGGCTCGCCCATCAGGACGGCCGCCCCGTAGACCGCCAGGATGTTGTAGGCGTTGAACCGCCCCACCAGCCTGACGTGCACCGGGATGCCGTCGAGTTCCAGTTGCAATCCGTCAATGCGGTTTTCCATGATGCGCGCCCGGAAGTCAGCCATTCGAGTGAGACTATATTTTGAGACCTTAGCGAGACTGTTCTGGACCATGACATCGGCATGCGCGTCATCCGCATTGAGCAAGGCAAACGCCTGAGCACTCAACCCGTCAAAGAATATTTTTTTAGCCTGTATGTAGGATTTGAAATCACCATGATAATCGAGATGGTCATGCGTGATGTTGGTAAACATTGCGCCTTCCCACCGGATGCCCGCGACGCGGCGCTGGTCCAGCGCGTGACTGCTCACTTCCATGAATGCATGCGTGCATCCCGCGTCCACCATCCGCGCCAGGCTCGCCTGCAGCGAGACGGCATCGGGGGTGGTGTACATCGCCGGCTCGACCTCGTCGCCGATCCGGTTCTCCACCGTCGACAGCAACCCGCAACGGTACCCGAGGCCGGTAAACAGCCGGTACAGCAGCGTGGCCACGGTCGTCTTTCCGTTCGTCCCGGTCACACCCACCATCCGAAGTTTGGAGGAGGGATGCCCATAGTAAGCACTGGCGATCCGCGCAAGCGCATCGGCCGAATCCTTCACGACGATCTGGCACGTTTCTTGCCCAATCATTGCATGTGAGTCTTCGACCACCACACATACGGCTCCACGATCTACCGCCTTGTCAATGAACGTGTGACCATCCACGGTCCGTCCTTTCACCGCGACGAAGAGCGACCCTTCGGTCACGTGCCGGGAATCGAAATGAATCCCCGTGATCTCCTTCGTCACGTCCCCTTCCACCCGGGTCACCGGCAAGCCGGCGATCAACTCGCTGATCCGCATGTTACCCGAGCGTCAGGTGTATAGCGCTGCCCTTGGTGAGGGGCTGCCCCTTCTGTATGGATTGCGCCTTGACCCGCCCGACGCCGTGAAAGCTCACGCGAACGCCGCGGCTCTCGAGCAGGTAGACCGCATCCCGGATGCCCATCCCGTAGAGGTCAGGCACCATGTTCTTTTCCGTTACATTCTGCACGTCCATGCCGAGCTCACGCCCGCCCATCAGTCGCGCCCAGTCACCCTCGCCCGTCACTTCGGCATCGAGCGACATCTCGTCGATCAGTTCGCTGAGCTCTTCCTTCTGCGACCATCCGGCGAGGCGCATGCCGTCCGTGTAGGCCATGGTATCCGGCAGTTCCTGTTCCGCGAGCAACTCGCGCTCTACACCCAGGCAGCGGTCCGCGATCTTGCGGAAGATGGGCAGCGCCGCGGTCGAGCCGTAGAAGCCGCCGACGACCGGATCGTAGACCATCACGAGACAGCTGTACTTCGGCTCGTCTGCCGGGAAGTAGCCCACGAAGGAGGCCATGTACTGCTTGCGCGGGCTGTTCGGATCGAAGTAGTCCGTGCGCGCCGTTCCCGTCTTGCCGCAGAACATGTAATACTCCGGCTTGTATTCCTTTGCCGTTCCGTTCTCAACGACACCGCGCAGCAACTCTTGCACCTTGCGGATCGTCGAGGAGGATGCGATGCGGCTGTCCACGACCTCGGGCCGGAAGCGCTTGACCGTGCGGCCTTCGCGCTGGATCTCCGACACGATGTACGGCTTCATCATCTTGCCGTCATTGGCCACCGCATTGTACAGGCGAAGCATCTGCAGCGGCGTCATGCTGCATTCGTACCCCGTCGACATCCACGGCAGCGTCGTTCCGCTCCAGCGGTGCTCCGGCTTCGCGGGTTCCTTGATGAAGGGCTTCGGCTCACCGTCGAGTTCGATGCCCGTCGGCTCGTCGAGGTGGAAGTCGCGCATGTGCTCGACAAACTTCCCCGTGCGGCCATCCCGGCCATAGTACTCCTGCACCAGTCGCGCGATCCCCACGTTTGAGGAAATTTCAAAGGCTTCGCGCAATGTGCTTTCCTGGATGCCATGCTGCTTCGAGTCCTTCATCGTGCGGTCGAAGAATTTCCCCGTCCCGCCGCCGAGATGGACCGGCGTCTCGAGGTCTGCGGCGCCGTCCTCGAGCATCGCCATCACACTGGCGAGCTTGAAGGTCGAGCCCGGTTCGGCCGAGAAGCCGACGGCATAATTGTATTCTTCATCAAACCCCTGTCCGCCGGTGCGGCCGAGGTTGGCGATCGCCACGATCTTTCCCGTCTCCACCTCCATGACGATGGCCGTGCCTTTCTGCGCCTGGCTGCGCTCGAGCCCGTCGAGCAGGGCATACTCGGCGATATCCTGGATCTTCGGGTCGATCGTCGTGAGGACGTCCGCGCCGCGCCGGCCTTCGAGGTCGGAGAGGTTGCTCACGGGGATCCAGGCGCCGCCGGTCACGCGTTGCATGAGCCGCTGGCCTTCCTCGCCCCGCAGGTAGTCGTCAAAGGTGCGCTCGAGGCCCACGGTCTGCGCATTCTCGCGGTGCAGGCCCACCGTGCGCCCGGCCAATAACTTATACGGCTTGACGCGCGTCTGCTTTCGGTCGACCACGAGGCCGCCCTTGTTCTTGCCCAACCGGAAGATGGGAAAGGTGCGGATGCGCTCCAGGTCGCGGATGCTCACGTTGCGGGCGAGCAGCGCGTACCGGTCGCCTTTGCGCCGGCGCTGGATCAGCCAGTCCCGCATCTGCCGCTCATTCATGTCGGGCCGCACATAGCGGCTCAGGTAGTACGCGAGGCTGTCCACGTTCTCGCGGAAGATCTTCTCATGCAGCCCGTCGGCCTTGAAGTCGACGTGCAGGTCGAAGTACGGCAGCGACGTGACCAGCAGGCTGCCGTCGGCGGCCAGGATATCCCCGCGGTCGGCGACCACGGGCACGTACTTCAGGTACAGGCTGTCGCCCACGCTGCGCCAGTGCGGCCCCTCGACGATCGAGATCTTCGCGGTCTTGTACCCGAGGACCAGCGAGACGCCGATCATGGCAAAGGCCACGATGTACACCCGGATGAGCAGTTCCTTCTTCGCGTCCTTCATGGCCTAGCGGATCCTGACCGGCTTTCGGGTGAGGAAATGAAGGTCCTGGTCGGCGACGCTGCGCTCGATCATCGTCGGCGTGGACTGGTACATGAGGTCGGACTTGATCGTCATGTACTGCCAGCGCTCTTCACGGAGTTCATGCTGGAGGGCCTGCACGCGGCGGACATTTCGCTCGGCGAAGTGGACGTTGGCGATATACAAGACCCCGAGCCCGCACAGGAAGTACAGGAAGGGAAGGTTCTTGTAGACCATTTTCGTCCCCAGCAGCCGTTGCAATGTTGTCCGTAGCGACACTGTGCTGTATTGTTGTTTAGTTTGTTGTTAACCTTATTAATTATCCCTGTTCTCCTCGCCTTCCCCTTCTCCGGCTTTCGTTTATCGGCGCATTTTCCTTTCGCCCTTCACCTTTCGCCGTTATCCGTTATCCGTTCACCGTTATCCGTTATCCGTTCACCGTTATCCGTTATCCGTTATCCGTTCACCGTTATCCGCTCACCCTCTTCTCCCCCACCCTCAGCTTCGCACTCCGCGATCTCGGATTCAGGGCCAGCTCTTCTTCACCGGGCTCGACCGGATGCGGCGTGATCACCTGCCAGGAATGCTTGACGTGCCCGTAGAAGTCCTTCTCGGGTTCGCCCCGCACGTTGCCTGTTTTCAATAACCGCTTGACCATTCTGTCCTCGAGCGAGTGATAGGCGATGATCGCCAATCGTCCGCCGGGCCTCAGCACCTGCTGCGCACCCTCGAGGAGCTCCTGTAGCGCGCCCATCTCGTCGTTCACCTCGATCCGCAATGCCTGGAACAGCTGTGCGAGGTAGCGCATGCGCTGTCCGCGGGCGAGCGGCTCGGCGAGGGCGACAAGCTGGCCGGTCGTGGCGACCGGGCTGGCCGTGCGCACCTGCACGATTCGCTGGGCGAGGGTGCGGGCGTTGGGCAACTCCCCGTACCGCGAGAAGATGTCCTGCAGCCTGGCGGCGTCGTACGTCCGGAGGACGTCTGCTGCCGTCGTGGCCTGCTGCCGGTTCATCCGCATGTCGAGCGGTTCGTCGAACCGGTAGGAAAACCCGCGTTCCGGCTGGTCGAACTGATGGGAGGAAACCCCGAGGTCGGCGAGGAGTCCATCGACTTTCCCGCTGACACCGTAGTAGTCCATCCACCGGACCATGTGGCGGAAGTTGGCCCGGATCAGCGTGACCTGGTCATCTCTCCACACGTTGGCTGCCGCCGCTTCATCCTGGTCAAAAACAAACAGATGACCGTTGTCATCCAGGCGGTGTGTGATCTCTTTGGCATGCCCGCCTCCGCCGAAGGTGGCATCGATATAGATCCCTGACGGTCGGATCGCCAGCCCTTCGAGGGTGGCGCCCAGCAGCACCGGGACGTGGTAATCAGTCATCGGACCCTTTGGTCCTCAGGTGGGCGATCCGTTCGGCCAACGCGGATAGGTCCGTGGATTCGTTGGCCAGCATCTCCTTGTGCGCCTCGGCGCCCCAGAGCTCGATGTACTCCCCGATCGCCGAGAGGATCACCGTCTTGTCAATGCCCGCGTAATCGAGCAGCACTTTCGGGAGCAGGATCCGGTCCGCCTTGTCGGGGGTGAACTCGGTCGCGCCCCGGTAAAAGGACCGCTTGAACTGCCGGACGTCCGGTAAATAATCGTTGAGACCTTGAACCTCCTTGAGGCGGATGTTCCACACGGCCTTGGGGTAGAGGTAGAGGCAGCGTTCAAATCCGCGGTTGGCCACGAAGACCTTGTCGGATGCGTCACCCAGCTGCTGGAGAATGGCCGAGGGCAGTTTCAACCTGCCTTTGTCGTCCAGTTTGCACTCATATTCTCCAAAGAAGGTGGTCATTCTGCCATTCTCGTTGTGGTAACGGTTCAAATGTAGAAATGACTCCCACTTTCTACCACTTTCTCCCACCGATTATTTTTAAAAAACCACCGGAAATCTTCATCCCAGGTGGTGGTCGTTCACAAATTAGTGATATACTGTTCGCAACAAATGTATATTACTAACTTTGATAATGTAAATATATAACAATTATATATAATGCAAAGATTTATGAAAATAAATTTAATACATCTTTAAAAACACTCAAATATAATAGATGTATA
>CAYMLN010000207.1:0-5245 GCA_964391045.1 uncultured Saprospiraceae bacterium | reverse complement strand
GGCTGATACCGGGCATTTATGTGATCCAATTTCTACAGCGCGGAAAGACACCGATCGCCATCCGGGCGATCGTGCCGCACTAGGTTAGGCAACCGGGCCTGGTTGGCAATCCCTATCACCGGGAAAATCATGGGTGGGTCGGTGGTTGTACCTCCGACCATAATCCGATCCCGTCATAGCGGGATCGGCTAACAAACTTCTCGCATATTCGCCGGGCTGACGCCCCGGGCTACAGAGATGACAGGGCTGCGCCCTTTGCGCTTCCTACCTTCTTGCCGAAGCGGCAGCGGATGCATATTCATTGACCCCATCTGTCAGCGGTCAACCCCGGACACACATGTCTATACTACCGCGTCATCCGAGGGTGATGCCCCCGGGAACCTCCCGCCAGCTCCGGAGGAGCGTTAGCTGTTTAAGCACAGGATTTCCAGGGATGATCCTACGATCCGTCGCCGCGGGATCGGCTGACATTTTAATATCCATCTACCCGGGGCTGACGCCCCGGGCTACAGAGATGACAGGGCTGCGCCCTTTGATCGTCATTCGATCACGCGTCGCGTGATCGAGGGTGCGTGCCGTTGTGGGTATTCATGTCTCCCGCTAATGAAACCGGTGGAACGAAAGCCAATGATCGACCCGTTGTGTCCGACGTCAACCCTGGACACATCGGGCATCGAAAATCGAGAGGGGAAATATTGTGCAACAACGTGTTATAAAAAGAAAAGGGCTGCCTTTTTCGAGGCAGCCCTGATTCACTTTCAAGAATGACCGGGGTCAGTTCTTCGTGACCGTGTACGTATAGCGCGACACGCCGACGATGATCAGTTCAACCGTGTAGTTGCCTGCCTCGGCGATTGCGATGTTGGCCCCATTCTCCTCGAGGGACTTGTTGGCGCCATCGTCGCCGTAGTTCAGGGCCCAGTCGTCATTGGCGCGGAACTTGATCTCGCCCGCCACGAGGTCCAGCGTGATGCTGAATTTGCCCGTGGCCGGATCGAAGGTCATGTTCTGGTCGGCATCCCAGCCGTTGGGCGTAGCACTGCCGATCAGGCCCCAGTCCGTGCGCAGGTTGGCGTGCGTCAGGGCCACGAGGTCGACATTGAGCTTGTACACGCCGGCGAGCGGCGCCTTGATGTTGGCCCCATTAGCCTCGAGCGTGCCGTTCTCACCGTCGTCGCCGTAATTGACATCCCAGGAGGGTCCGTTGGTGTACTTGAACTCCGTGTTGTCCGCGTTGAAATAGAGGTAGCCCTCGTACTTGTTGTCGCTCTTGACGGAGAAGATCACGGTGCTGTTGTTGGCCGGATCCCAGCCCTGGTAACTGCCAGGGACCTGCAACTGCGGGTACACCACGGTGGAGAGGTACGGCGTGACCGTCATGGCGACCGTCTCGGAAATGAGCGGGTCGACATCATCGCTGACCTCGGCGACGACGCGCAGGGCAACGTTATACTGGTTGCCGCCCTCGAGCCCTTTGGCCAGGAGGAGGTTATTGAGTTCGCCCTGGGTCAGGCCGGACAGGGCCAGGCCGTTGACGATCCCGATCGTGGCCGGCTCGGAGAAATCGCCGCCGGCAAGGTCGAGTTGAAGGGTATACGATGTAGCGGCCGGGAAGCCCCAGTCGGAGGCCGTCCAGGTAAAGTCCGGCAAGGCATTCCCCGCTTCGGCCTCGACGAGGACGAGCGAGGAGCCGGCCGTCGGCGCCGTGATGGCCGGCTTCGCGCCGGGGGCGATCACGGGATCGAGCTCATCGTCCGCGCAGGACCAGACAGCCGTGACGACCAGGCTGGCCAACAGGCTATAGAGCAGATATTTCATATGATGCATGTTTTGTTTGGATCAAGGTTTCGGATCAATAGCCCGTATTCTGGTCGAGGTTCGGATTGGCGCCGATGTCGGCCGACGGGATCGGATAGATGTCGAAGTGTTGCGGAACGGAACGACCTTCCTTCTCCCCGCCTTTCCAGGCCCACAGGTAATCCGTGTTGGAGAACTTGCCAAAGCGAACGAGGTCGGTCCGGCGATGCGCCTCCCACAGCAATTCGCGGGCGCGCTCATCGAGGATAAAATCGAGATTCAATTGTCCCTGGTCAATGTTGCCCGAAGGGCCATCATACGCCCGCTCGCGGACGAGGTTGACGTAGTTCAGGGCATCGGACAGGCTGCCTGCGCCCCCGCGTAGCACGGCCTCCGCATACATGAGGTACACATCAGCGAGGCGGAACATCGGGAAGTCCGTATCCACATGGGTCCGGTTGGAGCCCGGCGCGCCCGTCGACGTCACGTTGTACCACTTGGCCACGGCATACCCGTTGGTGAAATCGCCGATGGCATCGATCTCGAGGGACTGCCCGTCCGTGAAGAATGTGGCGCGGCGGTCGAAGCTCGTCAGTTCGATCGAATAGGTGTGGTCGGGCTTGTCGAGGAAGAGCTGGATCAGGTAGTTGCCGGCGCTCGGGATGGCGATATTCGCTGCGCCGCGTTCCAGCAATGCATCCGCCCCATCATCACCGTAATTGAGGCCCCAATCGTCATTGGCGCGGAACTTGATCTCGCCGGCGACCAGGTCGAGCTGGGCGCTCAGGGTGCGCGTAGCGGGATCATAGGTCATATTCTGGTCCGAGTCCCATCCGCCGGCCGTCGCGGAGCCGATAATGCCCCATTCCGTGCGCGTGAGCGTGTAGGTCAACGTGTTGAGGTCGACCTCGATCAGGTAGAGTCCGGCCGTCGGCGCCTTGATGTTGGCCCCGTTCTGGTTGAGCGTACCATCCTCGCCGTCATCACCGTAATTCACGTCCCAGGTCGGACCGTCCGTGATCTTGAATTCACTGTTGTCGTCCGGGAAGTAGATGTACCCTTCATACTTACCGTCTTCGTTGGGGGAAGCCAGCACCGTGGTCGTATTGGCCGGATCCCAGCCTTGGTAGCCGCCGGGAACACCCAATGTGGAATAGTTCAGGTTGCCCGGATTGGGGGCAACGATCACACTTCCGGAACCCACGGCCGGGAACTTGCCCACGATCTGCTCCGTCGTCCGCAGGCCACTCCAGCCGCCATCGATGCCGAAATCCGCCGGAAGCATATTGCCGCCCACCGGGGCGCTGACCAGGAATGTCGTGCCGCCCCAGGTCTGTGTGCGCAGTCCGTCAAACAACACCGGGAAGATCACCTCGTCCGTGGCCAGGTGGTTGTCGGCGAGGAACAGCCGACGATACTCCGGCTCGAGCGTAAAGCCCGCATTGATGACCTTCTGGCAGTACGTCGCACAATCCGTGTAGCGCGGCGTGCCCGTGTACACTTCGGCGTTGAGGTAGAGCTTGGCCATGAGGGTCCAAACGGCGGCCTGGTCGGCACGGCCGTATTCATTGGCCTTGGGGGCGACGAGGTCGTCCTCGATGTCCTTGAGCTCCTGTTCGATGTAGTCAAAAAGGGCCGGTCCCTGGATCTGCGTGGGGAAGAATGAACCCACGACGTCGTTCTCCGTGACGAACGGCACGTTGCGGAAATGATCGAGCGCGTGCCAGTAGCTCAGGGCGCGAAGGAAACGGGCCTCGGCGCGGTAGTACCCCACCTCGGTGCGGAGGTCGCCCGTGACGCCACGACTGTCGAGTTTCGCGTCCGTGGTCTCGCGGAGGAACTCATTGCACAGCGAGATCTGGTAGAAGATCCGGCTGTAGAAGGCATTGATGAAGACGTCGTTGGCGTCCCAGTCCTGCTCGTGGAAATTCGCGATGGTCTGGTCGTTCCAGCCGATGACGGCCTCGTCCGTGGAGAGTTCCTGCAGGTACCACAGGCCGCGGATATACTGGCCGAAGCCTTCGTCGATCCCGGAAATGTCCGGCTGGCCGGCGGGCCCTTGCTGGCCGCTGACCGCCAGGCCGGCGTAGAGTTTGGCCAACACGCGACGATACGAGGTAGGGTCATCGTACACGACGTTGGCCGTCACTTCGTCCGGATCCAGCGGTACCGTGTCGAGGTCGCTGAAGCAGGCCGGCAGGGACAGCAGCGTGCCGATGAGCAGCGTGAGATAGAATAAGCTATATTTTTTCATGATCGCTGTGTGTTGTCGAGGTTAAAAGCCTAAGTTGACGCCCAGCAGGAAGGTCCTGGAGCGCGGATAGATGGCGTTGTCGATCCCGCCAAAGACCTCCGGATCGATGCCGTCATAGCCCGTCACGAGGATCGGGTTTTGCACCGTGCCGTAGACGCGGAAGCGGTCGACCGCATTCCCCTTGATCGGGACGTCATAGCCTACCGTAATGTGGTCAACTCGCAGGAAGGCGCCATTGTTCACGTAAAAGTCGCTGAAGTACTGCGCCGTGCGGATATCCAGTTCCTCTGTCTGCGACATGACATTGCTGAGGTAGCCGGAGCTCCCGTAGAGGAACTGCAGCGTACCCTTGTCGGACAGGTTGTTGTTGTAGATGTAGTTGCCCGTCATCGCGCGGACGTTGGTCGAGATGTCGATCCGTCCGAGGTCGAGCATGGCGTTGAAGCCGAACGTCCAGATCGGGGCGGCCTGCTTGTAGCGGTACTGGTCGGCCGGCGTGATGGCGCCGTCGCCGTTGCGGTCGACATACAGGCCATCGATGGGAAGGCCATTGGCGTCATAGACCTGTTCGTACACGAAGAACGAGTTGGCTGGGAAGCCGACGCTGTGGATCTGGATGTTGTTGCCGACGCCCCCGCTGATGCCGCCGGTGAAGACCCCCTGGTATTCGGGATCGTCCGTGGCCGTGAGGCGGGTGATCTCATTCTCGTTGTAGGCGAAGTTGAAGCCGAAGGAGAATTCCTTCGTGGGCGTCTGCCAGGGAATCGCGTTGATCGCAAACTCAACACCGCGGTTCTCCAGGTCGCCAACGTTGACCACGTCGTAGACCGTCTGGACCTCGAAGTTGGAAAAACCGCGCTTGGGCAGGCGACGAAACAGCGGCATCTGGCCGCCTTCGGACATGGCTCTGCTGCTCGAGCCAGCCCGCGATCCTGCGCCCTTGTGGCCCCGGCCGCTGGTCTTTCCATGACCGCTGCCCGGACCGCGGCCAATCCGCTTGCGCCTGCGGTGACTTCCGGCTTTGGTTGTTACTTCAGTCAGGTTCATGAGGACGGCTCACTCAGCGTTTGAAGTTCCTCTTTCTGTTCCGGACGTTTGCGCTTTACGCCGATTTCAACACCCCTCAGCCGGGCGATCTTTTCGCGGTTGAGAAGGTTGGTCAGGGCATTGTAAGTGGCCTTGACCAGGTTCTTG
>CAYMLN010000206.1:0-5253 GCA_964391045.1 uncultured Saprospiraceae bacterium | reverse complement strand
ACCACGCTGCTTACGCCGAAGTCGGGCGAGCAGCACGACCACACGGCGCCCATGGACGCCGCGGCCAGGAAGGCGAATGTCGCTTCCGGGATATTGGGCAGATAGCCGGCAACCCGATCGCCCGGCCTGACCCCCGCCGCATCGAAGCACGCCCTAAACCGCGCCACTTCCCGCCACATCTCCGTTACCGGGATGTCGCGGCGATCGCCGCGCTCATTGACGAACCATATGGCTATATCCTGTCCGGCCATCCCCTTGTGGATGTGCTCGGCATAATTGACCGTCGCACCATCAAACCATCGTGACCCGGGCATCGGATCGATCGACAGGGCCGCTGTCGACTGCGCATGGAACACGACGCCGAAATACTCGACCACGCTGGTCCAGAAGCGAGTCGGATCCTCGACCGACCAGGCCCACAACGCCTCGTAATCGGCAAACCGGACGCCATGGCGGGACAAGAGCCAAGCCTCATAGTCGGCCAGGCGGGAATGGCGGATCGTCTCCGCATCGGCTGTCCAAAGGATATCCTGTGCTTTCTCCATGCGTTGCCCGACCGTTGAACGGGGTGCCACAAACTTAGCCCAAATGGGGCGATTCTGCTTGAAGGGAGGGGGCGCATGGAGGCGTCAAAACAATACCCCTGCCTGGGGGCAGATCATCGGATTCAAGCTATTTTCGCCGCGTGATCAAGCCAATCCAGAAAATCCTCGTCGCCAACCGCGGTGAAATCGCCGTGCGGATCATGCGCACCTGCCAGCGCATGGGCATCGTCACCGTGGCCGTTTACTCCGAAGCGGACCGCGAGAGCCCGCATGTGACGCTGGCTGACGAAGCGTATTGCATCGGACCTGCGCCGTCGCGCGCATCCTACCTCAATGCCGATGTCATCATCCGGACTGCGCTCGACTGCGGCGCGGATGCCATCCATCCGGGGTATGGTTTTCTCAGCGAGAACGATGCCTTTGCCCGCCAGGTCGCCGAAGCCGGCATCACGTTTATCGGCCCGTCCGCCGAGAGCATCCACATGATGGGCAACAAGCTGGCGGCGAAGGCGGCGGCGAAAGCCTTTCACATCCCGATGGTGCCGGGCACGGATGAGGCGTTGACAGATCCGCAACAGGCCCGCGACATTGCGGCGGCGATCGGCCTGCCCGTCCTGATCAAGGCCGCGGCCGGCGGCGGCGGGAAAGGCATGCGCATCGTCAACGACATGGACACCCTCTCGGCCCAGGTTGAACGCGCGATAAGCGAGGCGCTCGCGGCGTTCGGCGACGGCTCCGTCTTCATCGAGAAATACGTCACATCGCCCCGCCACATCGAGGTGCAGGTGATGGCCGACAAGCATGGCAAGTGCGTGCATTTGTTCGAACGCGAATGTTCGATCCAGCGCCGCCACCAGAAAGTCGTCGAAGAAGCGCCATCGTCCATCCTGACACCGGAAAAGCGCGAGGAAATGGGCCAGGACGCCATCCGCGTCGCGATGTCCTGTGACTATGTCGGCGCCGGCACGGTGGAGTTCCTCATGGACGACCAGGGCAATCATTATTTCCTCGAGATGAACACCCGCCTCCAGGTGGAGCATCCGGTCACGGAAATGATCACCGGCCTCGACCTCGTCGAGACACAGATCCGGGTGGCCGAGGGCCATGCGCTCCCGTTCGCCCAGGAAGACCTCCGGATCCACGGCCACGCGATCGAACTGCGCGTCTATGCCGAGAATGCAACAGAAGGGTTCATTCCATCGACCGGCACGCTGGAGACCTACCGGCCTCCCGTGGGCGAAGGCATTCGCGTGGATGACGGCTTTCGCGAGGGCATGGCCATCCCGATCCATTACGATCCGATGATCGCCAAGCTCGTCGCCCATGGCGCGACAAGGCGCGAAGCCATCAGTCGGCTCGCGGCCGCGATCGAGGACTATGCGATCAAGGGCGTCGAGACGACGCTCGACTTCGGGAAATTCGCGATCACACACCCTGATTTTATCAACGGGACCTTCGACACGCATTTCGTGGACAAGCACTTCCAGGCTTTCCTGTCCGGCGAATCGACAGTCGATGACGTGCTTGCGAAGTTCGCCGCCTGGTACTTCCTCCACGAACAGGACAAGGTGCGGTGGATCAAGCCTCCGCAGGTCGGATCACACTGATCATTCGACCTTCACGAACGGCGTGGTCGCGTTTTCGCCCGTGCGCGCATCGGTTGCCGTGAGATAATAAAGGCCCGGCGGAAAAGCAGAGAGGTCGAGACTGATGATGTTCCGTTCGACTTCGATGGGCTCGGCGGGCAAGACCCAATATCGGCCGGCCACATCTGTGATCGTCAACCGGATCTCCCCGCTCCGGTAACTTTCCGTCAGGATCTCCAGCGTATTGGTATTGATCCTGCGCACCTCCAGGACCCCCATGACGTCCGGTCGCGTCAGCGAGTCCTCGGGATAAAGTTGCGTCGTGGGAATCACCTCCTGCGGAAAGGACGCATGTTCCCAGCGAAGGCTGATATTACCGCTCCACTCCACATCTGCATAGTAGACTTCGATGGGATAGAGCCGACCGGCCTCGAGGTACTTGGTGGCCACCTGGTAGCCCGGGCCAGGAACAAGGTCCTCCATGATCGACTGGTCATCGATCGTCAGCCGGATATAATCGTCGTAATAAGCCGTGAAGGTGTGTACGCCCGTGCGGACGGGCTCGAGGTACCCGCGCCATACGATACTGAAGAAATCAGGGTTGATGTTGGGATGCGGGGGCTGCAGCAGGAACAAGTAATCGATCGTCGGCGCCGTGGCCACCACGACCGGCTCGCCGTCGGCCTCCAGGTTGTTGTAATAATGCGCCGTAAGCCCGGTCCCGGACCCTTGCCGCACACCATCAAACATGGCCGTGAAGGCCTGGTCCACCTGAGTTGTCCGGACTTCCCGGTTCAGCAGCTTGGATCCATCTTCCCATTCGGCAAAGAAATAAATGCTGTCTGCTGTGGCTTGCTTTTGCGGCGGCGAAAGATACCGGCTCACGCCCTGGACGCCTTCAAAGACATACGGCGTCGTCGTATCCGTACCGTCAAGGCCCACGATGAGGCCTGGCGGCCGTGAGGTCACGCGGATCGACCCGTTGACCGGCCAAACATCCCGGTATGTACTGCGATGCAGGCCGTTCTCATCAACGGCGGTGAGCGTCACCCTGTACCAAACGTCCGTGGAGATCTCTCCGTTTTGTGGGATGATCCATTGGCCACCTGAAATACCGTGGACAGGGTTCAAGGCCGGATGGGCGTGCGTGCCATGATGGAAATCGATGCGCCAACTCAGCCTCGTTTCGTCCAGGCTTCCCTCTTCCGGATCATCGGCATATCCGGCAAACCGGAGCGTATCCCCTGCGCGGTAGGTCGCATCAGCCGGGGGGATCGTGATCACCGGCAGCGGCCGCTGGTTGTCCGTGACGCGAAGGACCGCGGGATCCGACTCGGCCATTCCACTTTCGTTTGATACGCTTACCCGGATGACGCTGCCGTCTTGCGTGAGCAACGGCTGGTCGATCGTAAAGGCCGGCCCATTGGCGTGCGTTTGTTCCGCATCGTTGACAAACCATGTGTACGACAATGGATCAGTGCCCAGCGCGCTGACCGTGAACGTGGCCGGCTCACCTTGCACGACCAGTACCGATTCGGGATCTTCGGCAATGAAGGGCGCACCGGAACCCGTGTACACGACACGCCACAACATGCCGTTGGACGTTCCTGTGTTGTCTTCCTGCGACCCGTCGCCGATGCCGCGACGCTCGAGGTAATAGAGACTGCCGTCGGCGGCCACCTCGATATCGATCACCCGGTTGCCGCCGCGCATGAACACGCCCAGGTCTTGCCCGCTGTCCGGATCGAGCATATGGATGCGGCCGGTGCAATAATCACTGAAGAAATACCGGCCGACATATTCCGGCGGAAAGCGCGGCGTCTGGGGCGCATAGAATGCCCCGCCGACGATCGCGCAATACCCGTTGCTGTGCGGATAGGCATGGATCGGATCCTGGTACTCGGCCGGCACCGGCTGCTGGCTTCGCGGTCCTTCCACCTTGGGCCAGCCGTAGAATGCCCCGTGCTCGAGGCGGTTGATTTCCTCCCATGTCGACGCCCCTACATCGTTGACGAAGATCTCACCGGTCTGGGGATGGAGGGTCATCGTGTACGGATTTCGCAATCCGTATGCGTAGACGAGATTGCAGCGCAGGTAACCAAGGTTGTACCAGGGGTTGTCGGGCAATGGCTGACCCTCCGGCGTGACGCGCAAGACTTTCGCATTCGTCGACCCGAGATCTTCACCACGCCAGTTCTGCGAACCGTCTCCGGTGGCGATATAGAGGTTGCCATCAAAACCAAAGACCATATCCCCGCCATTATGGATGTCCGACCCAGTCGGGTCGAGGTCGAGGATGACGACTTCCGAGCCGGGCACGGTCCGGTCGCCGGCCGCGGTAAACCGACTCACCCGGTTGCGCCGCAGCCCGGGCACGGTGTAGAAGATATAGTAATACCCATTGGTCTCGAATTCGGGATGGAGCACCATGTGTCCAAGTCCGCGCTCGTTTGCGCTATCCACCTCGATGACCAGGAGCGGCTCGGGAAGCAGCTGTTCGTCGCGCACGATCCGGATGCGCCCGTTCTTTTCCGTGATATAGACCGCGCCGTCTGGCCCAAGGGTGATCGAGGTCGGATTCAGCCCCTCGGCCACCGGATAGCGGATGAACCCGGGTGGCAGTTGCGAATGCCCCGGCCTCGTCCACGACACGAAGAGGAGGAGTGCAATCAGGAAACGGAAAAGGCGATGCATCGGCTGCATGAGCATGAATGGTACATTTGAAAGCGGATCAGAGCGTCTCGAACGCATAGATGTAGACCGGATCGCCCCACATCACGATGCTGGCGGAATCCGTCGGCCGGATGCTGCAGGAGACCTCGGCCCCGTCGCGCTTGAGCTGGTTGGGCATATTCACCGGCAGATATTTTCGACCGGATTGGTCGATGATGCCGTATGCCCCGCCTTCGAAGGCGAGAAAGACCACCTTGCCCTTGATCTTCATAACCTTAAAAATACGATTTCGCAGCGTATGGCGCTGCCTGGATGTCGGGGCGCCCGCAGCGCTCAGGATGCGTTGGCCCGCGTAAGCTGGTGGTGCAGCGTCTCGAGCATGCGTCCCTGCAGCTCCAGTTTCATGCGGATATCCTGGTCGACAGGCACGGCCGGCGCAGCGTTGAGAC
>CAYMLN010000205.1:0-5278 GCA_964391045.1 uncultured Saprospiraceae bacterium | reverse complement strand
TCGTATTTGAAAGCATGGAAGAGTAGCCGAGGGCTGTGTTTTCAGTGCCGCTTGTATTGCCCTCCATCGCGTAGCTGCCCAATGCCGTATTCCACCTCCCCGTGTTGTTATCTGCGGACGAGCCGCCATAAAGCGCCTTATACCCGACGGCCGTATTGAAGGATTCCCGGCCCGAAGTGCGATTGTCAGCGAGGTACATCGCCGCAAATCCGACCGCCGTGCTGCCGTAATTGGCCATGTTACTGGCAAGCGCCCCCATGCCGGCGGCTGTGTTCTCATTTCCTGTGGTATTGTCCCAGAGGGCGTTGTTGCCGACCGCCACGTTCGCGTGTCCTGAGGTATTGTTGATCATGGTGAACCGTCCAATGGATGTATTGGCGCTGCCATAGGTATTTGCCTGCAAGGCACTCCAGCCTACGGCCGTATTTTCATGTCCTGAGTCATTTTGCTTCATGGCATCCATTCCCACGGCGGTGTTCCCATACCCTCCGACGTTTGCCTGCAGGACGTTGGCCCCGACCCCGGTATTCGAATTTGCGGTGTTTGCCGAAAGGACATTATGGCCGATTGCTGTGTTCCCGATCGCCCAGGCATTTGATTGCAGTGCGTTCGTGCCGAGGGCTACATTAAGCGTGCCTCCGGCGAGTGACGCGCCTGCGTTCGTCCCGATCATCAGGTTGTTGTCCGGATTGCCGCCTTCCAGGCGCTGGATTCCATGCGCATTGCGCTTCAAGGCCATGACCTCCGTGCCGGCAAGGTCAAACCGGATGACATCCTCGTCCGGACTTTCCTCGACCTGCACTTTGGTGTCGTTGTCCGCATCGCTGATCATGCTTCCTACGCCTCCGGCGATGAGGTTCGTCCAGGCCATGTTGTTGTAAAACCAGAAACTCCCCGTGGTCAGGTCGAAGACTAACAGGCCGTCGGCCGGACTGACGATGGCCGTGCGTTGGGCAGTCGTCATTCGCGGCACGAGGATCCCCTTGTCGGTCGAGGTGATGTCCAGGATGGCGCTGGCATTCGGCGTCTCGGTGCCGAGGCCGACGGACTGTGCGCCGACGGCCGAGAAGATGAGCAGGAAGGACAGGAGCGTCCAGGTGCGCAATGCGGGAATAGCGGGATAGCCTTTCATGGGTGTGAGCATTTGACCATGAAAGTATCCGGACGTCCTACGGGCAGGCTTGATTTCCGAGTTTTCGGCAATGGCTACCGATTCTCCGGCCGGTTCAGTCGTCTTTGCCGGGTCCCCCAGCCGTTACTGGATCAGGGTGTACGCGCCTTTGGTCAGGAACGTGTCCCCGGGTTTAAAATCGCCGGTATTGCGAATCTCTGCGAAGGCGGAATCGCGCGCACCCACGACGACCTCTACCTGCCGCAACCAAAGCGTGCCTTGATCCTCCCGTTCGACCCGCAGGGCAAAGTACTTCCCCTCGGTCTCGACGACGGCCGTCAGCGGGAGCGCGGCCGCACTGTCGACCGAGGTCTCGATAAAGCCCTCGATGTACATGCCGGGCGAGAAGCGCGCCGCATCCGATGCATGTTCAAGCCGCGCATGAATGGGGATGGTCTTGTGTTCCGGGTCGATCTGCTTGCCCGTGAGCAGGACGCGCGCGGCATAGGTCTCCTCGTCCTCATTGAGCAAATGGAAGCGAATGACCTGGCCCGGGCGGATGCCAGGCATGTCCTTCTCGAAGACATAAAATTCGGCGTACTGGGCGCCCGTGTTGAGGATGGTCAGGGCCCGCGTGGATGCCGGCAGGAACATGCCGCGCGTGATCGCCAGGTCGCCCACGAAGCCGTCCACGGGCGCCGTGACCTGAACAACGGTGCGCAACGATGTGGCCGTGAGCTTGTCGGGATCGATCCCGAGCATGCGCAACTGGCCGGCCAGCGCTTCCTTGCGGACTTGCATGACGCGGTATTCGGATTCGGCCTTGGCCAGCGTTTTCTTCGAGGCGACGTTGTCCTCCGCCAGTCCCTTTTGCCGATCGTAATCCGCCTCAAGGTAGGCCAGCTGGTCGCGTGCAGACAGGTATTCCTGCTGCATCGTCAGGAACGCGGGATGCTCGAGCGTGAAGAGCACTTGCCCGCGGCGGACGAGCTGCCCGTCGAGGACGTCGACCTGTCGGACATAGCCGTCGAAATACGTGTGAACCGCGGCACGTGCATCGGGCGGGACTTGGATCGCGCCGTACACATCCAGGCCGGCATGAAAGGTGTGCGTCCGGATCGTCCCGGTTTCCATGCCCGAGGCCTTGACCTGCTCACCGGTCAGCATGATGAGGGAGGTCGAATCATTGCCTGGGCCGGCGTCTTCCGCGGGTTCGACGGCGGATGGCTTGCAGCCTGCCCAGGCGACGAGGCCGAGCAATAGGCCGAAGGCAGGCCCGAGTAGGATGAGGGTTCTACGATGCTTCACGGCATGACAAAATTGGCGTCGATGACGGTGAGGTTATAGGTCAGGAGGTCGTTGAGGTAGGCCTTGTCGACCTCCTGCGCGGTCTGGAGCAATTGGAGGTATTGGATATAGTCGATCTCGCCGTTGGTCAGCGCGATGTACGCGTGTTTCCGGAGCTCCTGCATATATCCGCGACCGGTCGTTTCGTAGTAGGCCAGGGATTCGTCCAGCGGCCGCAGCGCGGCCAGCAGCCGTTGGCGCTCGTCCACCAGCCGGCGATGGAAGTCCGACCGTGCAAACCAGGCGATCATCTCGCCTGTCCGCGACGCCTTGACGCGGGCGCGCTGCTCGCCGGCAAAGAGGGGCACCGTGACGCCTGCCCGCACGCCGGGATACAATTCGGCATTCTCACCGTTGTTCGTCCCCATGAAAGCCTCCAGGTCGATGCCCGGCAAGCCGGTCTTCTTTTGCATGATGGTCTGCGCGGCCGCGAGGCGCACGGCCTCATCCTGCCAGGCGAGGCCCGGATGGCCGGCCGTGTCAAGCGGCCAGAGGATGAGCCGGGTCATCTGGGAGTCCCGGCAATCATAGATTGTATCGCCCTGGATGAGTTGGTTGAGCGCGGTTCGCGCGACACGGATATCCTCCTCCGCCTGCCGCAACTGGACCTTGATCTGTTCGCGCAGCGCCTGGGCCGTCACCAGCTCGAGATAAGGCGTTTCCCCGGCATCAAAGCGCTTCCGAGCGGCTTCGGCAAACCCGGTGTGCAGCGAGTCCAGGACGTGTTGATGCCGGTGAATGGCCTTCGCATGGACGAGTTGCTGGTACGCCTTCGCGATCTCCCTGTGCAGGCCGAAGGTGTCGACATTGTAGGCACGCATGGCCATGAGGGCTTCCTGCTGCAGGACGGATCTACGGGCATTGTAGTAGCCCGGCAGGCTGAACGGCTGGCTGATCCCCCACACGTGGATCGGCAGGCCGTTGACCGCCACGTTGTTGTCGTCGTACATGTAATACAGGCCGGCCTTGTCGGGATTGAAGGACGTCTTGACCAATTGGTCGGCCTGGTCGATCCGCGACGCGGATGCCTTCAGTGCGCTATTGCTTTGCATGGCCAGCCGGAACGCTTCGTCCGCGGTGACATGCACCTGGGCCTGGCTGAGTGCCGGCGCCAGCAGGAGGGGAAGAATGCCGAGCGCGATGGCCTTTCCATGTTTGCGTTTCGGCGGATGGCCGTGCCGGTCGACCAGCGCGTAAAGCACCGGCAGCACGATCAGGGTCAGGATGGTCGCCGTGATGAGGCCGCCGATGACGACGGTCGCGAGCGGCCGCTGGATCTCGGCGCCGGCGGACGTGGAGATCGCCATCGGCAGGAAGCCGAGGGCGGCCGCGGTAGCCGTGAGGAGGACGGGGCGCAGGCGATTGTGGGCCCCGGTGATGATCCGGGTATCCATGTCGGTCATGCCATGGGCTTTGAGTTCCTTGAATTCTTCGATGAGCACGATGCCGTTGAGCACCGCGATGCCAAACAGCGCGATGAAGCCGACGCCGGCCGAGATGCTGAACGGCATGTCACGCAGGTAGAGAAGCACAATGCCACCGACGGTCGCCAGCGGGATCGCGGAATAGATGAGCATGGCGTCGCGGACGGAATCAAAGGCGAAGAAGAGCAGGAGGAAAATGAGCACCAGGGCGATTGGCACGGCCACCATCAGGCGCGAACGCGCGGAACGCAGGTTCTCGAACTGCCCGCCGTAATCGACCGAGTAGCCCGTCGGCAGGTCGATGTCGCGCTCGATGATCGCCTGCACGTCCTTGACGACAGATTCGAGGTCGCGGTTCCGCACGTTGACCCCGACGACGATCCGGCGCATCGTGTTGTCGCGTGAGATCTTCGCCGGCCCTTTGGCAAACGTGATCTCGGCGAGTTCGCCCAGGGGCAGCTCGTGTCCCGTCGGCGTCTCGACCGGCGTCGTGGCGAGGCGTTCGATCGACCGCCGGTGCGTTTCATCGAAGCGGATGACGAGGTCGAATTGTTTCTCGCCCTCAAGGATCGTACCCGCCGGCATCCCCGCGAAGCCAAGGCTGATCATGTCGTTGATCGCGTCAACGCTCAGGCCGTAGCGCGCGATACGCGCCCGGTCGTAGCGGATCGAGACCTGGGGCAGGCCGACCACCTTTTCGATGCTGATGTCGGCCGCACCGGGCACGTTGTCGATGGCGTCGCGGATCTCCACGGCCTTGGCATACAGCAGGTCGAGATCCTCGCCGAAGATCTTGATCGCGAGGTCGGCCCGCACGCCGGTGATCAGCTCGTTGAACCGCATCTCGATCGGTTGGGTAAACTCGACCTCGATCCCGGGGATAGCCGCCAATGCCTCCTTGAATTTATCGGCCAGGCCGTCCTTGGTGTCCGCCGTCACCCATTCCTTCTTCGGGCGGAGCTTGATGATGACATCGCTCTCCTCCATCGACATGGGGTCGGTGGGCACTTCGGCCGCGCCGATGCGGCTGACCGCCTGCTCGACCTCGGGAAACTCGCCGAGGATCTTCTCGATACGCGTGGTGGTCTCGATCGTCTCACTCAGCGAGAGGCCGGTCTTGAGCACGGGTTGGATGACGAAGTCGCCCTCGTCGAGCGTCGGGACGAACTCACCACCCATGCGGGAAAACAGGAGCCCCGCCACGACGAGCAGCGCACCGGCAAAGCCGAGGACCGGCATCTTGTGCTGGAGCGCCCAGTGGATGGCCGGTTTATAGGTGCGCTCGAGGAAGGCAAGCAGGCGCGTAGAAATTGTCTTTTTAGCCGGATCGACGGGCTTGATGAACATCGACGCCATCACGGGCACATAAGTGAAGCACAGCAGCATGGCGCCAATA
>CAYMLN010000204.1:0-5285 GCA_964391045.1 uncultured Saprospiraceae bacterium | reverse complement strand
ATCCAGGACCGGCAGTCTCGTCCAATTCGGAATCCCATGCCTTGAACTTCTCATAGAGCGCGGCCCGATGCTGATCGCGCACGGCTTCGATGGCCTGCCGCATCCCTTCCACCTCAGCGCGAAACACCGGATCGGCGGCCATACGCGAAACGATGGCGTCCTGTTCCGCATCCGTCACCTCCTCCATGAGGTAGCGTTCGATCAAGATCCTGTCCGCTTCCGTCATCATGCGGTTCCCGGTGATTTATCATTCATCCCGTCCCTGATCTCCTGTAATGCCCTGGACAACGTAACGCTCACCGCATTCTCCGAAGCGTAGCCGATGATCTCCCGGATCGCCGCGACCGACTTCCCTTCGATGTAGCGCAATTCCACGATGCGTCGCTTCTGCGGCGACAATGCCTGGACGGCCTTGTAGAATTGCCTTAGACGATCCTCAGGATATTCCGTCATTTCCGTGGGCTGAGCAAGATGAGCGCCGTCGGGCGGGCAATCCTCCAATGGCCTGGTCCGGCGATGGTGTGACGTGCGTTTCAGGAGGCAGTTCCTGCCAATGGCCGTGAGATATGTGCAAATGTCCGCCACGAGGCGCTTGATCTTTCCATTGTCGAGATTGACCAACAGCGTATAAAAGGCATCGTGCCAGGCATCGAGGCGGTCCGCCCTGGAAAGTCCGCTGAATTGGCGGGAAGCCCATTTGAGGAATCGCTTTCCGCATCGCTGATAGACCTCACGCATGGCCTGTTCGTCGCCATGGGATAACCGGTCGAGAAGGTCCTGGGGTTCGGACATCGGGCAGTGGTTTCATCGGGTCCCGGGCACAGGACGACACTGAAAGTCCTGGATCCGGGATCGTTCTGTCCTAAAAGGTACAAAAACCCGGATTGCCAAATCCAATTCCTTCCCGTCACAGACTAAAAAATAATGCAGGACGACCACGCGGATTTCCCGCGTAGCCGCCCTGTTTGCCGCTGCCGTTCCCGGGCGAATGCAGCAGCATCGCATCATTCGACGTGAATGGTATATGTGTTGCTGAGTACATAATCGAACAGCTTGCCCTTCACGAGCAGGGTGTGGGTGCCGGGTGAAAGCGGGCAGAACATCACCCAATACCCGTCCGATGCGGCTTGCTGGGGCGAACCGGTGACGCAGGGATCCAGGCATCCCGCGATGGCGGCGTTGCCGGTGAATGTGAACATACCCGTCAGGATGCGCTTGGCATCGCCGATGGGAATGTCTTTCCCGTCAAGCGAAAGCGACGGATTGGAAACGCCGTCGATGACCCCGGCAGCGCCTTCCTTTAGGAAGTCTTCCAGCGACTGGCCGGGCGCCGGATGGAAGGCCGTGTCCGGACAGGGATAGTCGTTGATGTAGTTGATGACCGGAACCAGGAGATACTGGTCGTCACGGATCGTCGCCTCGTACGTCCCTTCTCCAATGGAACCGGAGAGAAAATGGACCGGGCCGTCCTGGATCTCGGTGCCGGCAAGCGGCAGCGTTTCACAGTCATGGCTCATGAGGAACTGCCACCATTCGATGATCCATTCCTCGTGGGACTTGCCCAGGACCGTCTCGTCTTTGGAGAAGTAGCACAAGCGGCCCGAATCGTTGTCATCGCAGTCGTCATCGCATGCGATGGCCGTCATGGACAGGAGGCTGGCTGCGGATACTATAAGGTGAATATGTTTGTTCATGTTGACTTCGATTGTTCCGGTTGGGAATTGGTATGAGCCGGTTATTCAACCGTGATGGTGTAGGTGACATCGACCTCGAATCCGAAGTCCGGGTAACCGCCGGTGAAATGCAGCGTATGCGTACCGACGGACAACTTCTTCAGCATCATCCAATAGCCATCGGATACGGCTTCCTGGGCGTCACCGGTCACGCACGGGTCGAGACAGTTGACCAGGTCCGTGTTGCCCGTGAAATAGAATAGTTCGGACTGCACCCTGTACTCCTCTTCGTTATTGAGCTCGACTCCGTCAAGGGTCACGGAAAGTCCGCCCGCATGACTTGTCCAGCCGTTGGCGCACTCGATAAGCAAGTCCTCGACCGTTTGTCCCGGGCCCGGCTCGAAGCCAAAATCCTCAGGACACGGGTAATCACAGATCACATTGACCATCGGAAAGAGCAGTGCCTTGTTTTTTGGAATGGTCACGGTGCGCATGGCCACACCGCCCGGCGTCCCGGCCAGGAAAAAGACGGGGCCGCTCTGGCCGGCGTTGGCCTGGGCGCCCGTCATGTCGAGCAGCGGGTTGGACGCACAGTCGAAGGACATGATCCATTGCCACCATTCTTCCGTCCATTCCGCATAGGACTTGCCGAAGGGGTGCGCGTTGATGGGGTACACGGCGGAATTCGGATTGGAGCGCCAATCGAGGGCCGGAGACCCGGTTTGTGTCAGTTCGGCCTCTTCGTTCGTACAGGCGGATTGGGTCATGATGAAGGTCGCGAGCAGGCACAGCGACAGCAGTGAAAACAGGACGTTTTTCATTGTAGGTAGGTTGATGATGATAAGGGCTTACTCGTTTCAGGGATTTTCAGCATCGTCCCTGAAGGCGACGCAACGCCTGCCTTTGTCCCGGGTCGGTCAAGCGGTGTGATCGGTCTTCATCCGTTGATACGCGGCGGCATCCAACCTTAGCTTCCCTGGAAGAAAATTTTTCAGGGATGGACAACCTGGAACAACCCGCGCAGCCGGGTGCCGTCGGCGTAGGTCACCAGGGCGACATAGATCCCGGCGGGCAGTCCTGAAACGGACACGGTTTCCGGAAACGATTCCGCCTCGCGGTCAAGCCAGGTCCGGCCGGCCATGTCGAGGATGCTAAGCGTATACAACTGATCCTGGCGAACCAGCACATTGAGCTCATCGGATGGGCCAAGCGGATTCGGATAGACCAGGATGTCGTTGTCCGGCACGTACCACACGCGCACGGGTTCGCTAATGATGCTGTCCCCGTTGAATTGACGGAGGATCAGCCTGAAATCATGCACGCCCGGATTAAGCGGCAGGCTGCGCACGTTGATCTGCATTTCCCCGGCCGGATCGATTACATCTTCATCGATCCACGCAGTGGCCACGCGATGCTGCAGGATCGCGGCCTGCGTGCTGTCCGGCCGGGGGAGATCGGCGATGAAAACAGCAACATTTTCTTCAAATCCATCGAAATAGAATCGGTCGAGATAGCAGCCTGCGCCCTGGAGGTCTGCGCGATAACCCGGACTGCGGGGACCCTTGCGCCCGGCATACCACGCCGCCAGGGCATAATGTAAATGGTCCGCATCCGGTGCTGGATCATCGTACAAGGTATCGACCGTCGTCATGCGGGCTTCGAGATACGTTGACCCAATGCGGTAAACGGTAAAGCTGTCTGCCCCGGATTTGTTGTCCCATCGGAGGCCGACGATTTCCGGACAATAAAGATCGACCGTGAGCCCGGGCGTCGGCGCGATGAGGAAGGTATCCGACAGGTAGGCAGTGTCCTGATCAACCCATCGCAGTTGTGCCCATTCCGCTTCGGGCGAGGCGAGCCATTCAGCGTGGAACGCTTGCGGATCAGCATCGGCCAGGATGCGTTGCCATTGCGGCATCGATGCGCGGCGAATCTCGATATGGCCCGGCGTCGAGCGAGTGGTGGACCAACGCAATACATTTCGTGCATTCGGCGATAGGGCGTCTGATCCGGTCGGATATGTCCAGCGGAATTCGTCTTCCCGTTCCACCGACCACACGAGGGTGAATCCCTGCGGCTCACCGTCCGTTTTCGAGCGGTCAACATGAATGCGATAACTGCCCGGCATCGGCCGATCGATCACGACTTGCTCGATGGTATTCAGGGTGTCCATGCCCGGACGAGCGGGCAACTGGAGCGAATCAACATGCGGCTTCGGATTGATCACGAGCGGCTGATACAGATTGCCCGTCGTCATCTCTTCAAGCCGAAGATCGAGATCGTGCACGAGCGCCTTCCCGGCAAGGAGTTGAGCCGGCGGGTCCGTCCACACCAGGGTGACCTTGAGCCACCGGATAGCGTCCGGGATCTCTATATTCATCACAAATGGAGCGGAAGACGCGGGCGCTTCGATCACCTCGCCATGTCGTGCGGCATCGATCGATGATATTGCCTGGACCTCGCCGAAGCCATACTCGACATCCGGGCCGGGCCGTCCCCGGTCGCGGGCCGAGTGGAGCAGGATCGCCCGCACGGTCTCCGCACGGGGCATGGATCCCCGCGATTCTTCCCAGGCTTGCCGGACGAGCAAGCCGATACCGGATACGATGGCGGCCGCGCCGGACGTGCCGCCATGCCCGTAGGCCACGAGCTCAGGCTTGATGCGGCCATCGTAGGCCGGTCCGGTCGAGGCATATGGCAAGCGTACGCCAAGCGAATCCGTACCGCCGACAGTGAGGATGTTCTTCGCCTGCTTGAACTGCCCGGTCAGGTTGGCATACCCGGCGATGCCGGCATACGTTCCGTCGGCTGGTGAGGCAGTGCCGTCGTTGCCCGAAGAGAACACATGCAGCAATCCGGGCAGGTCGACCGCCTGCCGGTCATACGCCTGTGTCTCCATGCCGTAGTAATTCTCGATCCCGGTGCCGTAGCTGTGGTTTTGCAAGTGAATGTCGAATGCGCTGAAATACTCGTCCGGATCGGGAAGCAGGTCGGCAAAGTCGGATGACGTGATGCGCGCCGCCCAGGCCACGCCCTGCGCCGTCGCATCACTGACCCCGCCGCCCGCGGCGATCGACGCCATGTTGGTCGCGTGGATGTCGATCCGTGTCGGTGTTCGATCGGTGACCAGGATCCTGTTCCGGACATCCACGTCGGCCGGATCGAACGCCCTTTCCTTGATGGACAGCGTGGCGAATGCCCCGTTGAGGCCGGGATCGCGATACCGCAAACTGAGTACTCCATTCAATCCGAGGTCAAGCCCTTCCTGGCGGAGTTCGGGAATGGGTTCGCGCAGCAGCTCAATGCCGAGGACATTCTCAGCGGCCAACAATTCGTTCAACGAAGCGGCATCGAGGTTGCACGAGGCAAAACAATATCCCCCAAGGTTGCGGATATCATACCAACTGACTGCTATGCGACTTCCGGCAGGGTTCGACCGGAACATGACACGAACCGGTATTGTGTTTCGGGTACCTAATGCCTGAAGCGCTTCTTGCAGTACCGGAGAGATTTTTCCCGTCCAATTATCGGTGGCGGAAATCGCGGGTTGGGCACCCGCGAAGAGCAGGAATCCGAATTGAAGCAGGATCATCCCTACGACCTTCCGGGATG
>CAYMLN010000203.1:0-5286 GCA_964391045.1 uncultured Saprospiraceae bacterium | reverse complement strand
GACAAAGTCGCGTGCGCCTTCCGGCGTGCTCTTGATCAGGTTGGGCGTCTCCACTTCGATGAAGCCGGAGGCGGCGAGAAATTTCCTTGTCTCGAGCGCCACACGGGACCGGAAGATCAGTTTCTCCTGCACCGGGTTGCGGCGGATATCGAGATAGCGGTAGCGCATGCGCAGCTCGTCCCCGCCGTCGGACTCGTCCTCGATCGTGAACGGCGGCACCTTGGAGGCGTTGAGCACCTTGACCGACTCGGCCACGATCTCGATGTCGCCCGTCGGGCGGTTGGGGTTCTTGCTGGTGCGCTCGCGGACGGTGCCCGACACCTGGACCACGAATTCGCGGCCGAGCTTGCGTGCCTGGAGGCAGAGCTCGGCATTCTCGTCCATGTTGAAGACGCACTGGGTGATGCCGTACCGGTCGCGGAGATCCACGAAGGTCAGTCCGCCGAGATCGCGGGAGGCTTGTACCCAGCCAGACAAGGTCACCTTCATCCCGGCATTACCCAGCCGGAGTTCGCCGCACGTATTTGTTCTGTACATGATGGATTATCGTTCGAGCCGCAAAGGTAAGCGATGGCCGCCGTACGCCCTTTGCTACCTTTAACCGCATGGGAGAATGGATGGCCATCGGCGGCACCGCCTGCGCCCTCTTGCTGGCAGTCCTGCACCTGACCGTGTTCAGGTGGCGGCGGCCACGCCATGTGCCGGGTCCCGGGACGGACACGGCCGCCGTGTCTGTCGTCGTCGCCGCGCGGAATGCCTACGACAAGCTCCTCGAAAACCTCTTCGTGTGGACCGACCAGGATTATCCCGATTTCGAGATCGTCATCGTCGACGACCACAGCGATGCGGAGGAATATGGAAAACTCGAAGCGCTTTGTTTTTCCCATCCCGCCGTGCGGCTGATCCCGTCGTCGGGTCCACAGGGCAAGAAGCATGCCCTCCGCCAGGGCATCTCTGCCGCGAAAGGGCCGTGGATCATCGTGACCGATGCCGATTGCCGGCCGCTGTCCCGCGCGTGGATCAACACGATGATCGCCGCGGCAGGAGGCCCTGCACTCGTCCTCGGTTATTCGCCGCACTGGAAGCGCCACGGGCTGCTCAACCAAATGATCCGGTTCGAGACCACCATGACCGCGATCCAGTATCTGGGCTGGGCCATGGCCGGCAAGCCCTATATGGGTGTCGGCCGCAACATGGCCTTTCCGCGGGAATGGTTCATGGCTGCAGATCCGCTCGGTCCGCAGATCGGCGTGCCCTATGGCGACGACGATGCGATCGTGCAGGCAGCGGCCGGGCACATTCCTGTTCGTGTTTGCCTGGACCCCGCATCATTCGTCACTACGCCGCCGGCGTATTCCTGGGCGGAATGGCTGTCCCGAAAACACCGGCACCTGAGTGCCGGGCACCAGTATACTGCGACTGCGCGTTTTCCGGCAATGCTCATGCCGACGCTGCTCTTTGGCGCATGGGTATTCCCCTGGCTGACCCCTGCGGGGTATGCCTGGTCCGGCGTCATCGCACTTTCCTCCCTCGCCGTCCGTTGGATCAATGTCGTCCGCTGGAGCCGCGGACTGGGCGACCCGATGGACCGATGGTACTATCCGGCATTCGAATTGCTTTACATGCTCTACCTCATCGTGATGGGCCTCTTCGCCGCCGTCAAGCCGAAACGAACATGGAACTGATCCGCCGTTATTTCCCCGACCTGACGCCCGGCCAGTACGGGCAGCTCGATGCGCTGGGCGCACTATACGCCGAGTGGAACGCCAAGATCAATGTCATCAGCCGGAAGGACATGGAGCATTTTTACCTGCATCACGTGCTCCACTCGCTCGCGCCGGCGAAGTGCTTCAACTTCTCCGCCGTCTCGACGGTGCTCGATGCGGGCACGGGCGGCGGCTTCCCCGGCATCCCGCTGGCCATCCTGTTTCCCAACGTCGTCTTTACCCTCCTTGACGCCACGGGCAAGAAAGTCAAGGTCGCGACCGAAGTGGCGGCGGCCATCGGATTGGAAAACGTCACCGGCGTGCATGCGCGGCTCGAAGACCACAAGGGTGCATACGACCTCATCGTCACGCGTGCCGTGAGCACCATGACCCAGATGACCGCGTGGACCGGCCATCTCGCGCCGCGCAAGCATTGGCTCTACCTCAAGGGCGGCGAGCAGAAGGATCTCCGGAAGGAGTTGCCGCCGCAGTATGCGATGACGTTTACGCCGGTGCGGGCGTTGTTTGATGAGGCGTATTTCGAGGGAAAATTTGTTATTGAGGTAAAGGATAGAAGGGCAATTGATTAGGTGTTTAAGTGGTTAAATGGTTAAGTGTTTAACATCAAGCGCAGGCTCTCTACGAGTCTTAAACAATTAAACACTTAAACATTTAAACACTTAAAGAGGTCCATCCGTGATCTCCGTGCGCATTGCCGGCAAACGGCTACGGGTGAAAGGCTAAGGACTCCGCGGTCTCCGTGCGAAATAAGAGGGTTGCATTGGGTAAGACAATTTCCTTCTCACCACAGATAACACAGATTTCCGCACAGATTCAACACAGATTGGATTTTTCGCCGCGAGTCAATCTGGGTTGATCCGGGATATCCGGGTCATCTGTGGTGAGATCGACAATAAACCTTGCGCAGCGCATTCCCACCATTACGCGCACGGAAGAACAGAGGCTACGGAACCGAAATATCGAACTGGGACATGAGGGAAAGGTGGCTGAGGCTCTCGAAGCCCCGGCTCGGTGACCGAAATGCTACTATCAATGCCGGCCCTTCGACAAGCTCAGGAACCTGTTTTATCTCTCATGCTGAAGCGTTCGCCATTGACCCTCATTTAATCCTGATTCAGGATCCCGGTCAAAGTGAACACCCTCGGCTCCCGTCTCGGGTCATGGTCGAGGTTAAAACCATCGACCCACGTGCTCACTTTCTCACGCGCTCACCTTCTCACACTCTAGTGCTGCGTTTACCACCCCGGCACCACGAACGCCCCAAACTTCGCCGGCATGCCCTTGATGAGGGCCTTGGCGAAGAAGGGCTCTACGATCAATGCGCCGAAGAGGTTGACCCGCGCGGAGACGCCGGTGCTGAAGACCCACCGCGGCGCGGGATAGGTCGTCTCGCCGTTTTCCCCGATCACGAATTCGTCGCCGGCAAACTGCAGGTCGCGGTAATCGTAAAACGCGATGCCGCCGTCGAAAAAGAAGGCCAGCTCCGAGAAGAGCATCGAGCTCGGCACGACGGCCAGGCGCTCGGGACCGGTAAACGGCAGGCGCACTTCGAAGTTGGATAGCAGGATCTTCGAGCCGCTGAGGGACCAGGGATTGATGTTGGTATAGTACTGGATGTCGCGCAGGCGGGCGTACTCGAAGCCGTGGATGAGGCCTGGCGAACCAATGAGGATCGGGTAAAAGGAATTGGATTCCGGACCGAGGGTCGCGTAGTGCATCGCGCGAAAGGCCAGGGTGACGGGCGCCAGGCGCTTGTAATACCGGATGTCGGCCGTCCCGGTCGAGTAGTTGTACCCGCCGAAATACGTCGTGAAATCGAACCGGTACCGATAGCCGTCCATTGGTGAGGCGAGGCCGAAGAAGCTCTTGTCGCCGACCATGCCGAAGTACGCGTTGTAGAACGCGCGGGTCGATGTCTTGAACGGTATGTAGATCTCGTCGAGCGGGACCTTCTCGCGCCGGCTTTGCGTCAGGTAGAACCCATTGTAGTCATAATACACCTCCCGCCGGTCGAGCCGGTAGTAGCGGAAGTTGATGCCGAGGCTGGTCTCGAACCGCAGGTACTTGGAGACCGGGTACTGCATCAGGCCGGCGAGCTGGTCCTGGAAGGTGCGCAGCAGGTACTCGCTTTGCGCGATGACGGGGAGATTGCCGCCCTGCGTGGCGAGGGTGTCCTCGTAGAAGTTGCTGTAGAAGCCGGACAGGAAAGGAATGTGCGAGAACGTGAAGCCCCATGCCAGCCGTGACTTCTGCTTGATGTATTGCGCCGTCGTCGCAAAGTCGAGGATGTCGCCGTTGAGCGAAAAGGTGGTGAACAGCTGGCTGTTGCCCAGGATGTCGCTGAAGATCATCCCGATGCCGCCGGTCAGCCCGGTCGTGTTGCTGATGCCGCCGACACTCACGCCGATGCCGCTGTTGGTCACATAGTCCAGCTTGAACTTCGGCTTGTAGGGCTGCTCCTTGAGTTTGTCATCGAGGTCCGGCACGGTCGATTCCATCGACTCGATATTGTCCATGACGACCTGGTTGCGCCGGTCGAGCATGACCGGCAGCGTACCGGCGTCGAAGTTGACGTCGTCGGGATACACCGGCTGGTTGAGGAATCGTTCGGCCTTCGCCTGGTAGATGTCGTAGCCGCTTTCGTAGTAATGCGTAAAGACGACACGGTCGCTTTCCTTGGACACCGAGATCGCCGGCGAGTAGCGGCTGATGCCGCTGATGCCCGTGAGCAAATCCGTCATCTGGAGCAACTCTTCCTTCAGGTCGTAGCGATAGAGGTTGCGGAAGCCGTCGCGGTCGGAGACAAACCACACCTTGCCGCTTTCGTCATAACAGGGGTTGATGCAGTCGGCGCCCGGAAAGATGGCGTCGTAATCCTCGATGGTGTTGTCCGCCAGGTTGAGCCGGCTGAGATGCAGGCGCCAGCGGCCATAGACTTTCTCCTGTTGGAACGTCGTGCGGTCCGAACTGAAGATGAGGTGTGTCCCGTCCGGACTGTAGTCGGGATAAACCTCGCTGTAAAAGTCGTTGGTCAGCCGGCGGGTCTTCTTCGACTTGAGGTTGTAGATGTAGAGGTCTGTCTGCCCGTCGACCATGCCTGTAAAGGCGATCTCCTTGCCGTCGGGCGACCATGCCGGATGTGCGATCGCGCTCACGCTCGGCACCTTGATCGTCTCGACCGTCGCGCCGTTGACCGGATTCTTCACCAGGATCACATTGCGTCCGCGGGAGAAGGCCACGAAGGCGAATTTCTTGCTGTCGGGCGACCACGTGCCGGACGATTCGAGCAGGTTGAAGTCGTCGACGTTACCGTCGCGGATGAGGCTGTTGACCTTGCGCAGGATCTTGCCGTCGCGCGCATCGGCCAGGTAGAGGTCGGTCGTGAAGAGGTTCTTATCGGACAGGAAGATCATATACCGCCCGTTGGGACTCACCACCGGCGAGACGTTGAGCCGGCCGGCATTCTCGTCGGAGATGATCTTCTTGCCGATGAAGTTCTCCTTCGGGTCATCCCCGAGCCAGGCCGAGTAGTAGGTCTTGACCGATTCGGTGAATTGGG
>CAYMLN010000202.1:0-5299 GCA_964391045.1 uncultured Saprospiraceae bacterium | reverse complement strand
CGTGGGCGGCAGCGAGAAATACTCCAACATGACCCGGTATCCGAACTCCGCCGAGGTCCTGGTCTCGACGCACGCGAAGGTCGATCGCCTGATGCTCCAGATGAAGGTCCAGAAGAATTCGCTCGACGAGATCTATGCGGCCGCGACCCGCCGCGCCGATTATTTCGCCAGCGTGCCCAGCATCAAGCCGGTCAACGAGAACCTCCTGCAACGGAACCTGAACGCCATGTCCGGCTTCGGCATCCGCCTCCATCCGGTCCACAAGATCAAGAAGATGCACGCCGGCATCGATTTCACCGCGCCGCGCGGCACGCCGATCCAGGCCACGGGCAATGGCCGCGTCATCAAGGCCGAGTACGACCGCTTCGGCTATGGCAACCACGTCGTCATCGACCACGGCTTTGGCTATTCCTCCCTGTACGGACACATGGAGTCCTACACTGTCCGCGTCGGGGAGACCGTCAAGAAAGGCCAGACCATCGGGAAGATCGGCAACACCGGCACCTCCACGGCCCCGCACCTCCATTATGAGGTCCGCCGCAACGGCGAGCCGGTCGACCCCATCGTCTATTGCATGGACGACCTCACTCCGATGGAATACCAGGAACTCGTCGCCCTCGCCAAGCTGGAAAACCAGTCCTTCGACTAGCCCCCGCGCACACTCCGTTTAGCTCTTGGCTGTACATTGTGCCTTGTTCATAACAGGTGTATTTCACATTTCCCACAGAGACGCAGATTTTACCGCAGAGCTATCCTGTTCATTGTTCATTGTTCATTGTTCATTGTTCACTTTTCGTTTTTAACTTTTAGTTTTTAGTTTTTAGCTTTTCCCTTCTAAAGCATCAGTAGAACTGCTTTTCCAGAACTTCCTAGTTTTGAGGCGATAAGCGCACTTATTTGAAAAATTACATTACATTTATTCCGCTCGGTTGCACATCCACCGCCGTCGGGCCCCGCAAACCAACCCTGCATGAAGACGATCGAGATCCACAAACTGGATAAGCTCTACTACACCATCGGTGAGGTGGCCGACATGTTCGAGGTCTCGCGGTCCCTGATCCGGTATTGGGAAAATGAATTCGCGTTCCTGACGCCGCGCAAGAACAAAAAGGGGGACCGGCTCTTCACGAAGGAGAACATCCAGCAGATCCAGATCATCTACAACCTTGTCAAGGAGCGCGGTTTCACGCTCGACGGGGCCAAGCAGGAATTGCGGAAAGAGAAGGCGACCCTGTCGGAGCAAATGGACATCCTGGACCGGCTGCGGTCCGTGCAGGATCGGCTGAAGGCGCTGGACGAACGCCTCACTCCGGAGAAACCGGAGGATTCCTAGTTCGCCATCCGCCATTGCGACCCGCAGGTCGCAGCCTCTTCGTCGTCATTGGTGGCGAGGACAAGCGTCTGCGCGGCGGAGAGCTCACCGATAAGCGAAAACATCCAGTCCTTGCCTTGCCGGTCGAGGTTCGAGCCGGGCTCATCCAGCAGGACAAGCGGACGATCGTCGAGCAGGGCGAGTCCGAGGCGGATACGCTGTTTCATGCCTGATGAAAACGACTTCACCGGTTGGTCCGGCCGAAACGGGTACGCGAGTCGCTCCGCCCATTCCGCATAGCGCGAATACGAACGAAGCATGCCGAGTCCGCGATGCAGGTCGAAGAGTTCCTCCGGGGAGAGTTCCTCGATGACCGTGTTATACGGCGCGACGAAATGGACGTAGCGGAACACATCCTCGGTGTCGATCGGCTCGCGACCGAGCCGGTAGGTCACCTGGCCGGCCGACGGGAGCGCCCCGCCGGAAAGAATCTTGAGTAAAGTGGATTTGCCCGAGCCGTTGGGTCCGGTGATGGCCAGCCGGCTTCCGGCGGGCACGTGAAACGAGAGGTCCGAAAAGACCGGGGTTTGCCGGTAGGTCTTACTCAGCCTTTGTATAGACAGTTCCATTCACCGGGTTGTGCGCGCGAAAGCCGCGCATGATGCCCCGCTCGGACTGATCGACAAAATTGAGGATGAGGTCCTTTTCCGGGCATGCGGGGATCGTCTCCCGGATGATGGCCAGCGCCTGTGTCGTGTTGTAGCCGCGGACGAACAACAGCCGGTAGATGTCCTGGATCAGGTGGATCTGCTCCTGGTTGAACCCGCGCCGCTTGAGCCCTGTCACGTTGACGCCGACAAACGACAAGGGCTCGCGCGCCGCCTTCACGAACGGCGGGACGTCCTTGCGGACGAGCGAACCGCCGCCGACCATCGCGTGGTCGCCGATCTTGACAAATTGGTGGACGGCCACGAGGCCGCCGAGCACGACGTGATGGCCGACCGTGATGTGGCCCGCCAGGTTGACGTTGTTGGCCAGGATGCTATGGTGGCCCACGATGCAGTCATGGGCGATATGCACATAGGCCATGAGCAATGCGTGATCCTCGATCCGCGTGGTCATGTTGGCCTTCGTGCCCCGGTTGATCGTACAATACTCCCGGATCGTGACGTGATTGCCGACCTCCAGCGTGGAGTGCTCGCCCTCGAACTTGAGGTCCTGCGGGACCGCCCCGACCACGGCGCCCGGAAACACCCGGCAGTTGCTGCCCATGCGCGTGCCGTTGAGGATGTTGACGTTGGCGCCGATAATGCATCCGTCGCCGATGACGACGTCCTCCTCGATCGTGGTAAAGGCCCCGACCTGCACGTTGCGCCCGATGCGGGCGTTCCGGTGGATATTATTCATTCGATGGTGAGTTGCGCACGATCTGTGCGGTGATTTCGCTTTCCGAGACAAGGCGGCTGCCGACCCAGGCCGTGCCGTACATATGGAGGATCCCGCGGCGGATCGCCGTGACGGACTCCATCTTGAGGATGAGCTGGTCGCCGGGGACGACCTTCTGCTTGAATTTCGTGTTGTCGATCTTGAGCAGGAACGTGCTCCAGTTTTCCGGGTCCGGCACCTTTGACAATACGAATACGCCGCCGAGCTGGGCCAGGGCTTCGATCTGCAGGACGCCCGGGAAGATCGGCTGGTTGGGGAAATGGCCGGGGAAGAAGGGCTCGTTGAACGTCACGTTCTTGACACCGACGATGTACGCGTCGGTCATCTCGGTGACGCGGTCGACCAGGAGGAACGGATACCGGTGCGGAAGCAGCCGGCTGATGGATTCCAGGTCATGGACCGGTGGCAGGTCCGGGTCGATCCGCGGACGGCCGCGTTGCTTGCGTTGTTCGATGAGTTTTTTCTTGAGGAGCTTGGTAAACTCGATGTTCGACGTATGGCCAGGCTTGCGGGCGACGATCTTGCCGCGGATCGGACGGCCCAGCAGGGTGAGGTCGCCGATGACGTCGAGCAGCTTGTGCCTGGCAGGTTCGTTCTCGAAGCGGAGCGATGTCGTATTGAGGATCCCTGTCGTCTCGACCTTGATGCTTTGCTTGCCCAGCTTTTCCGCCAGGCGATCCAGCTCATGCTGGTCCATGAGGCGGTCCACGATGACCACCGCGTTGTCGAGGTCGCCGCCCTTGATGAGGTTCTGGTCGGACAATTGCTCGAGCTCGCGAACGAACACGAAGGTGCGGCAAGGGGCGATCTGCTCCGCATAATCGGAAAGGTCTTCCAGGCTCGCATACTGGTAGCCGAGAACCGGGGAGTTGAAGTCGATCATGGCCGTGATCCCGAAATGATCGTCGGGCAGGGCCATCAGTTCCGTCCCCGTCACTTCATCGCGGAAGATGATCGGCTCCTCGATCTCGAAATATTCCCGGAGGGCGGGCTGTTCGACGACGCCGACGCTGCGTATCCCCTCGACGAAGGCATTCGCACTGCCATCCATGATCGGGATCTCCGGTCCGCTGACCCGGATCACGGCGTTGTCGACGCCCAGGCCGGTGAGCGCGGAAAGGACATGCTCGATCGTGCTGATCTGGGCCTGTCCGATGCGGATCGTCGTCCCCCGGTTGGTCGAGACCACGTTGGCTACATCGGCCGGCAAAACGGGCTGCTCCGGCATGTCCGAGCGGACAAAGCGGATGCCTTGGTTCACCTCGGCGGGTTCGAACCCGACCGTCACGGATTTACCGGTATGAAGGCCGACGCCTTCCAGGGAAAAAGAACGGGCCAGGGTCCGTTGGTTCATGAATCTTCTTTTTTAAGCGCTGCCAGTTCACGCTCCAGGGCGTTGATCCGGCGGATATAATCGGGCATCTGCTTAAAGGCCGCGTAGGCCCGCAGGTATGCCTGGTATTCGATGGCCGGCGATCCGTACAACCGGGCGCCCGCCTCGTTCTTGTCGCTCTGCACCCCGCTTTGGGCCTGGATCTCGAGGCCGTCGGCGAGCCGAAGGTGTCCCACGATCCCCACCTGGCCGCCGATCCGCGACCGGCTGCCCACGCTTGTGCTGCCCGCGATCCCGGCCTGTGCCGCGATCACGGTATCCTCCCCGATCGTCACGTTGTGCGCGACCTGGACGAGGTTGTCGATCTTGGTGCCCCGCCGGATCCGGGTATCCCCGAAGGTCGCCCGGTCGATCACCGTATTGGCGCCGATCTCCACATCGGCCTCCAGGACGACCGCACCGGTGTGCGGGATCTTCTGGTAGGCCCCGGTGGCGTCCGGCCGGTACCCGAAGCCATCGCTGCCGATGACCGCGTTGGCATGGACAGCACACCGGTCTCCGATCACCGTTCGCGCATAGATCCTGACGCCGCTGTACAAGGTCACGTTGTCGCCCAAGGTGACATCTGGGCCGATATAGACATGCGGAAAGATCCGCACCCCCTTGCCGATCCTGACCCGTTGGCCGATGACCGCAAATGCCCCAATCGCGGCATCGCCCGGAAGAACCATACCTTCGGGAATGACCGCCAATGGAGAAACGCCGGCGAAGTCATCGCCGCTGCCCCCGAAGCGGGCGGCCAGTGAAAGCATCGCCCCGTATGCGTCTTCAACACGGATCAGCGTCGGCTTGACCGGTTGCCGGAGGATTAGGTCACGGGATACGATGACAACCGACGCCTGCGTGCTATACAGATGATCCTCGTACTTGGGATTGGCCAGGAATGTCACGGACCCCGGCCAGGCCTTGTCGATCTGCGCGGGTCCCGTGATTTCCACCCCGCCTTCCCCTTCCAACTCGCCCTGGATCAGCGCGCACAATTGCGCGGCGGTCATTGTCATGGCGCAAAATTAACATTCGCCGCGGTTCCGCACCCCATGCCCGGCCGCAGGGCCTTCTAAATTAACATAATTGAAAGACCTATATATCGAAAGAATCGACATACGATCCGTCCTGGCGGGATATGCGGCACACAGCCGGACGCAGCA
>CAYMLN010000201.1:0-5308 GCA_964391045.1 uncultured Saprospiraceae bacterium | reverse complement strand
CAAACGTGGGCACCAACCAATCGACCTATACGTCGGGCGCGTTGTCAACAGGGACGTATACCTATCGGGTCTTGTTGGCACAGAATTCCGGCTGCGAGTCGGCCAGCGCGAACGCGGTGATCACAGTCGTCACGGACCCCACGGTGACAGTCGCGGCGAACGATAATACGATCTGCGACGGCGGCACGGCGATCCTGACGGCGACGGTGAACGGCGGCGCAGGAACGGCCAGCTACCAATGGCAACAACTGGTCAGCGGCAACTGGACGAACATCGGGAGTAACCAGAATACCTATACAACGCCTGTGCTGGCCACCGGCACATACACATACCGCGTACTGATCACACAGAACAGTGGCTGCTCGGCGACGAGCGCAGACATGGTCGTGACCGTGTCGGCCGATCCGACCGTGACAGTTACGGCGGATGCGACGACGATCTGCACCGGCGGTTCGGCCTTGCTGACGGCGAACGTATCGGGCGGCAACGGCGCGAACCACTACATGTGGCAGCGGCTGATCTCAGGTGCGTGGACGAATGTGGGGGCAGACCAGTCGACGTTCGCGACGCCGGTTTTACCGATCGGGACGTATGAGTACCGGGTGCTGGTCACCCAGGATGCGGGATGCGCCGGGACCAGTGCGAGCATTTTCATAAGTGTTGTGGACGATCCAACGGTAACGGTGGCGGCCTCGAATTCTACGATATGCCTGGGGGGTGAGTCGGTACTGACGGCGACGGTAAACGGCGGTGCGGGGACGGCAAACTATCAATGGCAACAACTGGTGGGCGGAGTATGGACAAACGTGGGGTCGAACCAGAGCACATATACGGCAAGCCCGGGATCAACGGGTACGTTCCAGTACAGGGTGATCGTCAGCCAGAACAGCGGATGCCAGGTGACGAGCGCTTCATCCAGCATCACGGTCGTACAGGGTCCGACGGTGACCGTCTCGGCCGAGGCGAATACGATCTGCGACGGCGGGATGGCGATGCTCACGGCGACGGTATCCGGCGGCACGGGCGCATCGAACTACCAATGGCAGCAACTGATCAGCGGGACGTGGACCAATGTGGGCAGCAACCAGGCGACCTATACGTCTGGCGCATTGACGACAGGTACCTATACATACCGCGTGGTCGTGACGCAGAACGCAGGGTGCGAGGTCGCGAGCGCGAATGCGGTGATCACGGTCGTGACCGACCCGACAGTGAGCGTGACGGCAAATGACAACACGATCTGCGACGGCGGCACGGCGATCCTGACGGCGACGGTCAGCGGCGGCGCGGGATCGGCGAGCTACCAGTGGCAACAACTGGTGAGCGGAAACTGGACGAACATCGGGACGAACCAGAACACCTATACGACGCCCGTGCTCTCCACGGGTACATACACCTATCGCGTGCTGATCACACAGAACAGTGGCTGCTCGGCGACCAGCGCAAACATGGTCGTGACAGTATCGGCGGATCCCACCGTGACGGTCACGGCGGATGCGACGACGATCTGCACGGGCGGTTCGGCGATGCTGACGGCAAACGTGTCGGGTGGAAATGGCGCAAGCCACTACACCTGGCAGCGCCTGATCAGCGGCACGTGGACGAACGTCGGGGCGGACCAATCGACGTTTGCGACGCCGGTATTGCCTGTCGGGACATATGAATACCGGGTGCTGGTGACGCAGGATGCAGGATGCGCGGCGACCAGCGCAAGCATCGCGATCAGCGTGGTGGATGACCCCACGGTGACGATCAATGCATCGAGCACCTCGATCTGCGTGGGCGGTGAGGCGGTCCTGACGGCGACGGTAAACGGCGGTGCGGGGACGGCCAACTATCAGTGGCAACAACTGGTGAGTGGGGTATGGACAAACGTGGGGACGAACCAGGGCACCTATACGGCGATGCCGGGATCGACCGGGACATTCCAGTACCGGGTGACGGTGACGCAAAACAGCGGCTGCCAGGTGACGAGCGCCTCGTCGAGCATCACAGTGGTCGGGGATCCGACGGTGAGCGTGTCGGCCGAGGCGAATACGATCTGCGACGGGGGGATGGCCATGCTGACGGCGACGGTGTCGGGCGGCACGGGCGCGTCGAGTTACCAGTGGCAGCAATTGATCAGCGGCACGTGGACAAACGTGGGCACCAACCAATCGACCTATACGTCGGGCGCGTTGTCAACAGGGACATACACGTATCGCGTGGTCGTGACACAAGCCGAAGGGTGCGAGACAGCCAGCGCCGCAGCCGCGATCCTCGTCGTGAGCGATCCCGCGATCTCCATCAACCTCGAGGATGATGAGATCTGCACGGGAGGTTCGGTGACATTAACTGCGGTCGTGACCGGCGGCGCCGGGACAACGAACTACCAATGGCAGCTTTTCAATGGCGCATGGACGAATGTAGGTGCCAACCAGGCTGCCTATACGACGCCGCAGTTGGCCCAGGGGACGCATACCTACCGCGTACTCATCACCCAGAACAGCGGTTGTTCGGCCGCCAGCGCTTCAGTAGCGATCGACGTGCTGGCCGACCCTGCCGTGACCGTGAGTGCTGCGCAATCCGTCATCTGCGATGGCGGCACGGCGTCATTGACGGCCGTCGTGACCGGCGGGGCGGGACAAACGCACTATCAGTGGCAACAATTGGTCAGTGGCGCCTGGCAGGATATTGGCGCCGACCAGGATACGTATGCATCCGCGCCGCTCACGACGGGAACCTACTCCTATCGCGTGATCGTCACCCAGGATGCAGGTTGCGAAGTCGTCAGTACCGGCGTCAACATCAGTGTCGTGGCGGATCCGACCCTCGAGATCACAAGCGCCGCAGACCATACCTGCGAAGGCGAGACGCTCACCATGTCAGTCCAGGTGACCGGCGGCGCAGGCCCGGCCTCATACCAATGGCAGGCCGACAATTCCGGCACATGGGTCAATGTAGGCAGCAACCTTCCGCAGTACACGACACCGGCGCTCCCGGTCGGAACGCACACCTATCGCGTGTTGGTGACCCAGAATTCAGGATGCTCCAGCGCCAGCGCGCCCTTTAGCGTCATGGTCACGGCGAATCCGACGGCTTCGCTGGGCCAGGATACCGCGATTTGCCTCGGGGAGTTCGCCTTGTTGACCGTCCTGCCGGCGGGCGGCACGCCACCCTACACGTATTTGTGGTCGACCGGCGCGACAACGGCCTCCGTCACGGTTTCCCCTGTCGTATCGACAACGTATTTCGTGACGGTTTACGACAGCTTCGGCTGCTCGAACGCTGTCGCGGAGGATATCCTGGTCACGGTGTATCCCTCACCTTCCGTGACACTGGGACCCGACCAAACCATCTGCCTCACCGATACGATCAACCTCACGGCAACTCCATCAGGCGGTACCGGTCCATATACCTTTGCCTGGTCCACCGGTGCGACAACCTCGACCATCCCCGTTTCCCCGGAAGAAACGACCCTCTACACCGTCACTGTCACGGATGCCAATGGCTGCACAGACGCGGATGTCCTCGAGGTCACGGTGAACTCCTGTATCGGCCTGATCGCCGGCTATGTGCTGGATGAGTTTGATCGGCCTATCGCCAACGTGACGCTTCACCTTTATCCGGACACCAACGGTGACGGGGAGCCGGACGGGACAATCCTGTTTTCCACGACAACCGATGGCGAAACGGGGGCGTACTTCTTTGAGGACATGGATCCGGGAACGTACGTGGTCGTCGAGGTGCAGCCTTCCAATTACGACGACCTGGATGATTATGACCGGACGACAGGCGCGTCAGACCCGGATGGCGATGACAGTGCGGATGGCCCGGACAATGAGATCCCCGTCATCCTGGCTCCCTTCGAGGGAGACCTGGACAATAACTTCCGCGAAGACGGTAACACGGGCTATATCACCGGGAACGTCCGCAGCGATTACGGAGAGCCTCTTGTTGGCGTCACCTTGTTCCTGTATGCGGACTCCGACGCAAATGGTACACCGAACGGCACCCCACTCGGTTCTGTCGTGACCGACAACCAGGGGGACTATGCCTTCCTGGAAATTGAAAGTGGGTTCTACGTGGTCGTGCAGCAGCAGCCCGCCAATTATTCAAGTGTCAGCGACTATGACCAATCCACCGGCGTCTTTGATCCGGATGGGGATGATTCCGGACAGGGGCCTGACAATGAAGTGCCCGTGTTACTGGCGGCCGGCGAAACAGATGCGGACAATGACTTTGTCGAGAATGCATTCACCGGCCTGATCTGCGGCAATGTCAGCGATGACCAGGGCAACCCGGTCATTAATGTTACGCTCCACTTGTACACCGATCCCAATGGTGACGGCAATCCCGCCGATGGAGCGATCCTGATGACCATCACGAACGACGGGGAAACGGGCGACTACTGCTTCGAAGACGTCGAGCAAGGCACCTATGTCATCGTGCAGGTGCAACCCAATAATTACGACAGTGTCAGCGATTATGACCATTCCACCGGCGCTTTCGACCCTGACGGGGATGATTCAGGCCAGGGACCGGACAATAATATTCCGGTGCACCTCGTGCCGGCCGAGTCCGACCTTGACAACAACTTCATCGAGGATGCCCATGTCGGATTAATTACCGGACAAGTCCGCGAGGATTTCGGTCCAGGCATCACGGGTGTCAGCATCCGGCTTTACAACGACACCAACGGTGACGGCTTCCCGAATGATGGCCCGGCCATCGCGACGACCCTCACGGGTGTGACCGGGGAATTCAGCTTCCTGGACCTTGAGCCCGGTGTCTACGTGCTCGAGGAAGTACAGCCGGCAGGGTATACCAGTGTTAGTGATTTGGATGGATCGATCCATGCCGCCGACCCCGATGGAAATGACGGGCCGGTGCCGAATGAACTCATCCCGGTCATCCTCGCCCCGGGTGAAACGGATGCGGACAATGACTTCGTGGAGATCGCGCTGCCGGGCCTGATCTGCGGCTCGGTGACGGACAACGGCGGGAACCCGCTGGCGAACATCACGCTTCAGTTGTGGACGGACCCGAACGGGGACGGCAATCCGGCGGACGGGATGATACTAATGACGACGACGACGGACGGGGAAACGGGGATGTATTGTTTTGAAGATGTGGAGCAGGGAACGTACGTGGTGGTGGAACTTCACCCGTCGAACTACGAGAGCGTAAGCGACTATGACGAGAGCACGGGCGCAACGGATCCGGATGGCAACGACAGCGCACTTGGCCCGAACGACCGGGTTCCGGTGGTGCTGGCGCCGGCGGAGGCTGACCTGGACAATGACTTCGTGGAGGACCCGAACCCGGG
>CAYMLN010000200.1:0-5322 GCA_964391045.1 uncultured Saprospiraceae bacterium | reverse complement strand
ACCGGCAAACGGATCACCTGGTTGGTGTCAACCGTCGGCTGATTGTTCCAGTTGACTGATTCCTCGTCCCATTCAGAGGTTACCCGTTCAAGCCTGGCTGCGTTAAGTCCCGCGTGGCCGGGATTGGTCAAGGCAGGATTATGGTACAAGCTGAGTTTCGCTTCGAGGATCGTTGCATCAGGTGGGATAGCGGCGAGGTCATACCGGAGCAAGCCCCGGAAGATCCCCGGCTCGCCCTGGGAGGCAAAGTTCCAGGACAGGGCGATCAGCTCCGGATCGGTCCCGAAATTGGCCATCGGGCCCAGGTCCCAGATCTTGGCATCATAACCCTGCTCGGGACCGGGTTGCAGGACGACCGTTGTCTGGGCGAAGCCCGACGTGGCCGTAATCAAGAGCAAGAAGAGGAGTGGCGTACGCATGGGTGGTGGATTTTCAAGAAAGAAGATCCAACAAAATACCCATTTTACCTAAAACCTGCCTTTGCCGGCGCCGGTTACTGCCGCACGACCTTTTCCACGTAACGCTCCACTTGCCCTTCCACGACGACCGTGTAGAGGCCCGGAGGTCCGGGGTCGATCGGCAAAGATGTACCCGCGAAGACCAGGTCAATGGCCTCCATGCTGTAGATCATACGGCCGAGCACATCCCAGATCGTGACGGTATAAGGGCCGTCGAGATGACGGATCAGCAGGTGGTCGTCAAACGGATTGGGGGTGATGGTCACCCTCGGCTTGGGCACCGATGTCGTGTCTTCCGCCGGCGGGACACGCAGGGTGATCTCGAGCCTGGGCCTGCGCGTGGAGTCCGCCATGAAATCACTGGAACAAAACTTCATGCTGCGGTATGCCCGCTCGATCGCCATGCTGATGCGGAATCCGTGGTATGCGTTCGGCGCAGCATACATCGGCCGGACCAGGTCGGTGACATCGATGTCAAGGTAGTCCTGGTCTGCCGTCACGGACACGGGAAGAAGCACCTCCTCCGTATCGGAAACAGCGGGTTGGTTAACCCAGGTCAGGCTTTCCTCCGCCCACGGTCCGGTGATCGCCTTGATCACGGCGATATTATCCCCGGCATGCCCGGCATTGGCCGACTCGTGATTATGAAAAAGCGACAATCTGGCATCCATGAGCTCCTCACCTTGCGGAATCGCCGAGAGGTCGAAATCAATGAAGCTCCGGATCACCGTCTCTCGCCCGTTCCACGTCCACCCGTAGGCCAAGAAGTCCGGGTGCGTGCCGTAATTCTCCAACGGCCGAAAACTCCAGATCACGGCATCCTTCCCGGTATCGGGTCCGGGTTGAAGCACAAATGTCGTCTGCGTCAGGCCCAAGAAAGGAAGAGAGACAATAACGGAAAGCAGAAGCGTACGCATCAGCAAAAATATAAGCGTTGGCAGGTGAATATAGGGATTTACAATGACAATTCATGGCCTCCAGGCCTGCCATCATGCACTACAATACAGCAAGGCCAGCGGGATAGGCCATGATGAAAAAGCACAGAAGATGATCTCCAAGATGGAGACTTCCGGCCTAATCGATGATCATCGTTTCCGGAAATCCCCGGCCATGATCCGCAGCGCCGCGATCTCCTTGTACTTGTCACGGGCCTCTTCGGCAGGCGAACCGAAATAGGTCTTTCCACTTTCGAGGTCGCGCGTCACGCCGCTTTGGGCAAGAATGATGGTCCTGTCGCCGATGGTCAGGTTCTGCGCGATGCCGACCTGGCCGTAGAGGATGCACCAGTCGCCGATGACGGTCTTGCCGGCCACGCCGACTTGGGCCGCCAGGATGCAATGTTTACCGACTACGACCCCATGGCCGATCATGACCTGGCAGTCGATCTTGGTGCCCGCGCCGATGATCGTATCGCCGCTGACGCCCGAGGCGATGGTCGATCCCGCGCCGATCCAAACGTCGTCGCCAATGATGGTCCGGCCGCAGCCCGTCCAGGCCTGCAGCTTCTCCGGCCACTTCTTGAAATAGAAGGCCTGCGACCCGATGATCGCCCCGCTCTGGATGACCACACGCTCGCCGAGATAACTGTAGGGCCGAATCACGGCGCCGGCCTGGATATGACAGTCCTTCCCGATCCGCACATGTTGCCCGACGATCGCGCCGGGCTCAATGACCGCCGAGGGATGGATATCCCGCTCAGGCACATCGTCCGTCGACAGCGGGTCGTTCTTCCTGAACCGGTTAACAATCGCCTCGTAGGCCAGGAAGGGATGCTCGACGACGAGCAGCGCCTTACCGGGAGGGCATTCCACCCGCGTGGGGACGATGACGGCGCTCGCGGCCGACTGGAGGGAAACGTCGAAGTACTTGGGATGGTCGACGAACATGACGTCGCCCTCGCGCACCTTGTGGATCTCGTTCACGCCACGAAGGACGAGGTCGGCATTGCCGATCAATTCCGCATTGATCCACGTGGCAACTTCCTGCACCGGTATCGAACGACCAAAATCCATACTCCCCTGATTTTCGCCTAAATTTAGGCATCATCCGGCTCCGGCCGGACATTTCCAAAAAGACATCGTGTTATCGACCGCTATTCATCAACACCTATGACTGCTACATACTCTCGCCGCAACTGGCTTCGCGCCACGACACTTGCCGCTGCCGCGTTGCCCGTGAGCCGCTGGGCGCTGCCCGATATCGCACCCCCGATGCCCGCCGGATTGAATCCGGAAACGGCCATCCGACTCGCCTCAAATGAAAACGCCTACGGGCCCGGCGAAGCTGCGCGCAAGGCGATCATCGACAGCCTTTCGGAAGGCAACCGGTACCCGCGACAGTTCATCTCGGCGCTGCGCGAGGAGATCGCCCGGCGGGAAGGCCTCACGCCCGACCATGTCATCCTGACGGCGGGGTCCACCGAACTCCTCGGCCTCGCCGGGATGACCTACGGCCTGCATGGCGGCGAGTTGATCGCCTGCCACCCGACATTCGACTTCCTGTTACTCTTCGCCGAGCGATTTGGCGCTACCTGGAACCGTGTGCCGCTCGATGCCGATCATCAATACGACCTCGACGCCATCGATCGCAAGGTCGGAGCAAATACGAAACTCATCTTCGTCTGCAACCCGAACAATCCCACGGGCGTGGAGATCCCCAACGCACGGCTTCGCGATTTCGTCGCAGCGCGCGCTGCCATGCATCCGGTCTATGTCGACGAGGCCTATGTCGAGCTCAGCCCCAACGGCCGCAAAAGCAGCATGGCCGGACTTGTCGACCAACACAAACAATTGATCATCGGCCGGACATTCTCGAAGGTACACGGCCTCGCCGGCCTGCGGATCGGGTACGGCCTGGCCCACCCTGAAACTATCGCGCGTCTGGAAGACATGCATCAGGGGCGCTCAATCTCCCTGTCGAGCGTCTCTGCCGCCGCCGCCCTGGCCAGCCTGCGCGACACCGACTACGAATCCTATTGCCGCATGAAGATCATCGAGGGCCGCACCATGGTCTGCAGTGCATTCGACAAGATGGGCGTGCGCTACCTCCCCTCGGCCGCGAACTTTGTCTTCTTCCAGAACGACAACTTTACCATGGATCCTGTCGAGGCTATGGCCAAGGAGAATATCTGGATCCGCAGCTACAAGGACGTGCCCGGCTGGACGCGGGTCAGCATCGGGACGACGGAGGAGATGGGGGCGTTTGTCCGGGCGGCGGAGAAATACATCTCTTGATAAGGGAAAAGCTTGCCGCGGTGGGCGTCCACGCCAACCGCAGGAGGATCGTATGGTTGGCGGGGACGCCAACAGGCCAATTTCGATGATGGTTGGCGACCGCCTTCGCCTATGGCTATGGCGTCCAAAGGAGGACGCCAACCATGGCCCGCAAGTCGTTTTCAATTGAACAGTGAACAATGAACAGGGAACAGTGAAAAGCTTGCCGCGGTGGGCGTCCACGCCAACCGCAGGAGGATCGTATAGTTGGCGACCGCCTTCGCCTATGGCAATGGCGTCCAAAGGAGGATGCCAACCATGGCCCGCAAGTCGTTTTCAACTGTCTCAACTGTCTCGACCGTCTAAACAGCCTGGCCTTGCCCGCACGTGAAAAGGCGCTTACCGCGCCGTGATCACGATCCTGTCCTGGAAGATCTCATCGCCCACACGCGTCGTGACGGTAAAGAGACCCGCCGGCAATCGGCTAATGTCAATTCGTCCGGATGTTGCATCGAGGGTCCAGGACCGCCCATCCATGGCCGTGATGCGGGCTTCGTTGACCGCGCGGTCGGCCTGGAAGAACAGCGTGTTTTGTGCCGGGTTGGGCCAATAGCCAAAGGAAGGCAAAACCGGCTCGCCGGTGGCGGAGAGGATCTCGTTGCGGGATACTAACACAGTCGTGCCATCATCCGGGAGGCTGACGATGTCGTCGATGCCGTCGCCGTTGAAGTCGGTGAGGAAGAACTGGCCGACTGGCTGCTCATATGTTGCGATCAAGGTCGGCACGACAGACAAGCTGCGCTGGGGTGCATTGGAAAGCATCCAAAGTTCGTTGCCATTGGCGATGACGAGGTCGACGTGCGGATCGTCGTCGAGGTAGCCCAGTCCAATGCGCCGCATATCCGACAAACTGACGTCGATTGCCGTCTTGACGAAGTTGCCGTTCTGGAAGACCAGCTTCGACAGCGTCTGCGCGGCCGTATCCAGGACGAACACCAGCCGCAGGCCGGTTGAATCGGAGTACGCGAGGGCGGAGACCGGAGATTCATACGCCGCGTCGATGACGGAAAGATCGTCTTCATACAATGCCATGTAGAAGGCATCGTGACCGATCCGAGTACGTTTGAGCTGGCCGTTGGCCGCATCCGGTACGAAAAAGTCGAGGGTATCGCCATCGGTAAACCCGCCGATCTCGCCAGGCAGGCCGCCGCTGAGCATGCGATGCACGGACAGGATGCCCACGGAATTGAATGACCCCTGCACGATCTGGGCGAGATGGAGGGCATTCGCCGTGTCGGCAGCCATCAGCACCTGGGAATAATTGAACGGCTGGAGGTTGACCTGGCGGATGCCGGGCACCGTTTCGAAGAAAACCGGACCCTCCGTCTTTTCAGCGATCCACGGGTCGCGACCAAACAACGTGCGCATACCCGTCTGGCCGGAAAGGACATAAAAGAGATCGTCACCGCCATTGAGCGATACCGTCCCCAATGCCTCCGGCTGCACGGGAAGGGTCAGGTATGTGGCGCCCGTGAAGGCAATTCCATTGCCCAGGTTATTGAGCTTGATGATCCGGTCCTCGCCCACCGCGAGGAGAAAGATATCATCCCGGCCGTTGCCGTCGAGATCGCCCACGGCCATATCGATCACCG
>CAYMLN010000199.1:0-5330 GCA_964391045.1 uncultured Saprospiraceae bacterium | reverse complement strand
CGCGACTTCGTCGTGCCGAGCCGGATCAACCAGGGTCAATTCTACGCCCTGCCCCAATCGCCACAGACGTTCAAGCAGATCCTGATGGTGGCCGGCATGGACCGCTATTTCCAGATCGTGAAGTGCTTCCGCGACGAGGACCTGCGGGCCGACCGCCAGCCGGAGTTTACGCAGATCGACTGTGAGATGGCCTTCGTCACGCGCGAGGACATCCTGCAAACTTTTGAAGGACTGACGCGCCACCTCTTCCACAGCGTCCTTGGCGTCGAGCTCGGTGAGTTCCCGCGCATGTCATACGACGAGGCGATGGAGAAGTACGGGTCGGACAAGCCGGACGTGCGTTTCGGCATGCAGTTCGTAGACTTCTCATCGTTGGCAAAAGGGCATGGCTTCCCGGTCTTCGATGAAGCCGAAAGCGTAATTGGAATTTGCGTGCCCGGCCAGGCAGAAGCCTATTCCAACAAAATGCTCAACGAGCTCACCGAGTGGATCAAGCGTCCGCAGATCGGCGCCAAGGGCCTGGTTAACGTCAAGATCGGCGCCGACGGCGCGGTCAAGAGTTCGGTGTCGAAATACTACACGGACGACCAGCTCAAGGCCTGGGCCGATCATGCCGGCGCGGGTGCCAACGATATGCTGCTGATCCTGTCGGGGGAAACGGAGCGCGTGCGCAAGCAGCTCAACGAACTTCGCCTCGAAATGGGCAGCCGCTTGGGCCTGCGCGATACCACTGTCTTCAAGCCGCTGTGGGTCGTCGACTTCCCGCTCCTCGAGTGGGACGAGGAGACGGAGCGTTTCCACGCCATGCACCATCCCTTCACCTCGCCCAAGGCGCAGGATGTCGAGCGCATGTTGTCTGGCGATCATGAGACGATGAAGAACCTGCGCGCCGACGCGTATGACCTGGTGATCAACGGCGTCGAGATCGGCGGCGGGTCGATCCGGATCCACGATCGCGCGTTGCAAGAAAAGAACTTCAAGCTCCTCGGCTTCACGCCGGAGCAGGCCGAGAAGCAATTTGGTTTCCTGCTCGGGGCCTTCGAATATGGCGCACCGCCGCACGGCGGCATCGCCTTCGGCTTCGACCGCCTGTGCGCGATGATGAAGGGCGAATATTCGATCCGCGACTTCATCGCGTTCCCGAAGAACAACCAGGGTCGCGACACGATGATCGATGCGCCGTCTGAGGTGGATGACGCGCAGCTCAAGGAATTGGGCCTGCGCGTGGTGACGAGCTGATCAGAAGCGTTCCGCGCCGAGGTAGTAGATCGCCTTGACGGAAAGACTGTTGGTCTGCGGCTGGTCGAAGAGCGTCCGCAGGTTTTCGCCGTAGCTGATCATGCTGTTCGCGTTGAGGCCCTGGATGCTGTTTTTCCAGACGATGAAGACGTCGCTGCCGGGGGCGAACCGCCACCGGAATTGCATGTCGATCGTCCAGGCGTTGAAGTTGAGGTCCTCGTTGTCGTTGTATTCCCGGTTCTCGAGCTCGCCGCTCTCCAGCAGGTTGTAGAATTCGGTGTAATGCACCCGCGTCCAGTTGTGGCGGAGGCGGAAGTTGAGCGTCGTGCGCGCGTTGAACGTATAGGCGAGGTTGGCGATCTGGCTGAGGTCGCGCAATTCGCGCGCGCCGAAGATGATGTCCTCGCCGATGAAGTTGACCCAGCCGCGGTCGAGCGTGGCGAAGGAATGGCTCAGCTCGTATCCGATCGAAAACCGGTCGTTGATTCGCGTCCGTGCGTACACGTATTCGCCGCGCCGGTACTTGCCGGTCTCGTGGGAGACGGTATAATTCACGTTGGCCCCGAAGGTGTAGGGCTTCCGGTTGTCCGAATTGAAGCTAAAGTTGAACGTCTTGAGTGCGGGGTAGCGGAACACCCGGCCGGGCACGCGCGCCTCGAAATAATCATAGCCGTCGGTCGGCTGTACCCACATGGACAGGCTGATGCGCCAGAAGTTCTTGAACTGGCCATAGGCCCATACTTCGCCGCCGGCATTCGTATAGAGGTTGGGCCGCACTTGCTCCTCCGGTTCGCCGGGAAACCGATACAGTCCGCTGTACTGCAGGAAGGTCCCGACACCGCCACTCAGAAAGGGGCCGAAGGGTTCGTATTCGGTGTATTCGGCCCAGCCGCGCCATTCTTTCGAGTTGTTGTTGTAAATGAAACCGAGGTCATTGGGGTTGTACGTGTCGCTCTCGACGCCGTGGCCGACCTCCCAGTTGAGATTGCCCGAGATGCGTCCGAACTCCAGGTCATACGCGTAGCCCGATTCCGTGCCGTCGCCCGACCAGAGTTGGTCCACCGCGCCGTTGCCGCCGAGGCTGTAGGTGTTGGACTTGTTGCGAAACTCGAATTCAACACCGGTCACGTTCGCATCGCGGGCCTCGCCTTCGCGGAGGACGTTGGTGTTGACGAACGAGACATAGGAGTTGTTCTTTAGGTTCTGGTCGAGGACGAAGACGTTGTAATTCGTCCACGGCTGGATGACCATGTCGCGCTTCGTGTCCGTGAGCGTATCGGTGATCGTGATCCGGTCACGCGGCGAGATGGCATTGAAGTAGCCGATGCCCAGGCCCTGGCGATTTCGTCCGGAGATTTTCGTGGCGTTCATCAGCCGCGTGTCGTAGGGGATAGGCTCGGTCACTTCGTGTTCGTGCAAGTTGTTGTACACGTCGTCGCCGTAATAGGGGCTTCCCCCCACGCGACGCGAGTAGAAGAGATTCGCCTTGTTGAACAGTTCGGTGCCTTCGGTGAAGAACTGGCGGTTTTCCGCAAACTGCACCTCGAATGGCGAGAGGTTGAGGATCTGGTTGTCGGATTGCACCTGGCCGAAATCCGGGATCAATGTCATGTCGAGCGTGAACGCGTCGCTGATGCCGTACTTGATGTCCATCCCGCCGTTGTAGGACGTGCCCCAGGACGACTGGTTTTGCGCGCGGTCGGTGTAGTTCTCCGCATAGACGGCCAGGAATGGGGTAGCGCTCAGGCGCAGCGGCGGCTTGACGTCGTAGATGCCCTCCAGGGTGCCGGCCTGGTTGAGAAAACCCTCGACCTCGGGTCGCATCGGATTCCAGAAGCACTCCTCCTGGCGCTGGGCCGACCGCCGGCCGAACTGCAGGCCCCAGGTCTGGTCGTATTGCTCTGGAAATCGCAACGCGCTATATGGGATGTGCATCTCGCAACTCCACGCGTTGTCCAGGATGGCCACCTGGCTGTCCCAGACGGCATCCCACGCGGTGTCATCCCCATTGTTGGTCATCTTGAGGTCGACCTGCACGCCGGCCGCCGTCACGAGGAAGCCGAAGCCCTGCAGGCCGTTCTTGTAACAATCGAGGATGACGCCAAACCAGTCGATGCGCTTGCGGTCGTCCAGGTCATCCCGCTCGGCGAGTTCGGTGCCCAGGCGGCCCATGGCATGCTCGTGCATGATGGCGCCGACGTAGATGCCGCGGTCGGTATAGAGGATCCGCACTTCGGTTTCGGCGGCGGGCTTCAGGCCGGGTTGAGGTTCAAGCGTAAGGAATTCCCCGGCGGGTTCGGCGTCCATCCAAGCGGGCTCGTCGATCCGGCCGTCGAGCCGGATCTCGCCCCAGGCGCGGTTGGCACAAAGCGTTCGCCGCTCCTGGGTCATCCCGGGTACGGACAACCATACGGATGTCAGGAACAATAAGATGCTTCGAACCGAAACCACCTTTTATGGATAACGTTTAAGAGACGAAAACTATTCAATGGGGTTGCAAAACCGGCCGGATTTCTACGAGGCGAGGCCGGGCATAGACCAACGCCCGGAATACGTTCGCCGGGCCTAAAAACCCTACTTTTGCCGTCCGAATCCAAACCACCGCCCGCATGAGCGTCGTAGAGATGAAAGTCCCCGTGATCGGGGAGTCGATCAACGAGGTCACCCTGTCCCAATGGCTCAAGCCCGACGGCAGCTATGTCCGGTTGGACGAGCCGATCTGCGAGTTCGAGTCCGACAAGGCGACGCTCGAGTTCCCGGCAGAGGCCGAGGGCAAGCTCATCCACGTGGCGAAGGAAGGTGACGACCTCGAGATCGGCGCCCTGGTGGCCCGGATCGACACGAGTGTCAAAGCTGACGCGGCTGCCCCTGCTCCGGCAGCGGCGCCGAAGGCCGAAGCCGCCAAGCCGGCCGCGGCCGCCCCCACGCCTCCTCCGGCTGAACCCGCCAAGCCGTTTCCCTCGCCCGCGGCGGCCAAGATCCTGCGGGAAGGCAATATCAGCCCCGAAGCCGTGACTGGTTCGGGCAAGGAAGGGCGGATCACCAAGGCGGATGCCGTCCAGGCCGTTTCCGCGCCGCCCGCCCCGAAGGCGGAGGCCAAGTCGGCCGAGCCCGCCTCAACACCAGCCCCGGCTGCCCCGGCCGGCCATGCTGCGTTCTCCCGCGTCGAGCGCCGCGAGAAGATGAGTCGCATGCGGCGCACCATCGCCCGCCGCCTCGTATCGGCCAAGAACAACACGGCGATGCTCACCACCTTCAACGAGGTGGACATGACGGCGATCTTCGAGTTCCGCAAGAAATACCAGGACGCCTTCGTCGCCAAGTATGGCATCAAGCTCGGCTTCATGTCGCTCTTCGCGAAAGCTTGCGCGCAGGCCCTCCTCGAGAAGCCGGACGTCAACGCACACATCGACGGCGAGGACCTCATCTTCCATGACTACGTCGACATCGCCGTGGCCATCTCCACGCCCAACGGCCTGGTTGTGCCGCCGGTGCACAATGTCGAGTCGCTCAAGCTGCATGAGATCGAATACGCCATCAAGGACCTGGCCGACAAGGCCCGCGCCGGCAAGCTGACCCTCGAGGAAATGCAGGGCGGCACCTTCACGATCACCAACGGCGGGGTCTTCGGATCGCTCCTGAGCACGCCGATCATCAACGAGCCGCAAACGGCCATCCTCGGCATGCACAATATCGTCGAGCGGCCCATGGTCGTCAACGGGCAGATCGTCGCCCGGCCGATGATGTACATCGCGTTGTCGTATGACCACCGCGTCATCGACGGCAGCACGAGCGTCACGTTCCTCGTGCGGGTCAAGGAGTTGCTGGAAGATCCGGGGAAATTGCTGCTGGGGCTTTGAGTCGGCCGCGGCCTATGGCCGGGCAGGCATAGGGCGGAGGGCATAGAGAGAAAGTTGCTGAACTCGCCAACGACAGGTTGGCTTCTCCGTTCGCTCCGTGATCGCTGTACGCATTACCGGCAAACGGCTAAAGGCGAAAGGCAAACGGAAAAATGGCCGTGGTTGGCGTCCTCCTTTGGTCGCCATAGCCGCAGGCGACGGCGATTCCCCGACCACATACGGATTGGCTCC
>CAYMLN010000198.1:0-5333 GCA_964391045.1 uncultured Saprospiraceae bacterium | reverse complement strand
ATGCTGAGGTCGTTGCCCTGCTTGCCGGTCGCCTGCTGGCCGCTGCGCGTGGGCCTGTTCTTGTTGGCCTGCGAGTTGAAGCCGGGCAGGAAGCCCAGGCGGACGTCCTTGAGCACCCACTCGAAGCCGAAGTCCACCGTCGTCGAGCGCGTCTCGGCGAGTTCGTAGGACACGAAGCCCATGGCCAGGCCGCGTCGCTTCGCATAGCCGAAGCTGAAGCCCATGCCGTTGCGCATCTTTACATCGACGCCGAGAAGCGGAGCAAACTGTTCCTCGATGATGACCGAGGGCATCAGGTAGCGGGAGTAGTAGTTCTGCGTGATCGTATCCAGGTTCGCCGGGTTGCGCTGGCCGACGACCTGGCCGGTGTTCTCATCGTAGTCGTCGTAGTTCAGGACCGACTGGAACTGGTTGATCGTAAGCGTATTCTTATAACCATGCGTGATCCGGACATTCGTAAAAATGTCCTTGAACCAAGGCAGCTTGCTGAGCCCGTTGTAATTGACGGTCCAGTTGGGCCGCGGGATCCAGTTGAACATGTCGGTAAACTCGAAATTCTCCGGATCCTTGTTGGTATAGGCGCTCAGGAAGGCCGGCACCAACACATCCTGCTGCTTGCGGCCAAAGCCTTGTGCATATTGTGTGCCGTCAATGGCGTGTGTGCTGTCCCCGCGCAACTGCGAGATGATGGCGCGGTTATTCTCGAACTTGGAGAACAGCTGGTTGACCTCGAGCGAATCGCCCATGAACAGCGTGGGCACGGAGAAGTACGAGATGCTGAAACTGCCCATCTCCATGGGTGACCGCCGGGCGATCTCCTCGATCGAACTGGCGTTCTTCTCATAGGTCTTGAAGAAAACCGAGAAATTCTGCGTCAGCGACCGCGTAAAGTCCATCTCGATCTTGAAGTCCGTAAACGGCTCGATGGATATCCGGCTGTCCAGTGTCCGGGTCTTGCCCTGGAGGACGGGCAGGTTCTGGAACGCGTTGGTCGTGATCCATCCACTGGTGCGGGCTTCGTCGAGGTAGTCCCCCGTTTCCTGGTCCGCCCGGCGGTTGATGCGCGGTTGAAGACCGGTGATGAAGGACCATCCGGGCGCATCGAATCCCGGGCTCATCCCGAGCATGCGGGAACTGGGCACGTACCCCGGGATGGAGGTGTAATTGTTCTCGCCGTAGTTGATCCGGAACTTCCGGATCATCATCGTGAGTCGAAGCAGCGGCTTGAGCACGGGCGAGATCTCGCCCGTTTTCTTTTTCTCCTCCTTCTTCGCGGTCGATCCTTTGTCCGCATCCGCTCCGCCTTGCTGGGGTTGCTGCTGCTGCGCGGGATCGGTCTTGCCTTTATCCTTGCCGCCCGCGCCGCCCGGTGGCACTGACCGCGGGTCCTGGCGTTGCGTGGAGGTGCCGCCGGACTTGTTGATCTTGGCAAGCGCCTTGGACTTGTTGTAGAGCTTCAGGAAGTCGAGCTCCGCGGACATCTGGATGTTCTGCCCGTTCTGGATGACATTGCCCAGTGAATCTGTATTCAGCGCGGCGGCCTTCCAGCCGTACGTACCGTCATACGTCACGTCCGCCCGCGTCCAGTCGAGGAACGGGAAGCTCTTGGTCGGAACGCTGAACGTGCCCCGGATCTGGTGGGCGAAATCCTTCGTCCGCCCGCCCTTCTTGATGTTGCTCCAGATCGAATCGCGTCGTGCACTCGGATCGATCAGGATGCCATTCGGCCGGTCGACATATTCGTTAGGCTCGTCCACAACCGCCGAATTCGTCGCGCTGTAGTTCAGTTTGAGGCTCCGGGTCAGGTCCCACCGCAGGTTGTAGATCCGGTCCCAGGTGAAGCGTTTGTCGAACCACGTCTTGTAGATCGCGTCCGAGAACCGGTACGACCGTTCGCCGAACTTCCGGTCCATCACCGTGCTGAAGGTGAAGTTGTTGGGCAGCGGCATGAGGTTAATGTCCGTGAGCCACTTCATCCAGCTGCTCTTCGATACGTTCTTGAAGGGCTCCAGCGGTTTTAGCGGCACCGAATACGCATAGTCGAGGCCGGCGCGGTGCTGGTCCAGCTGGTCCTTCTCCAGGACCTCGTTGCGCATGCGGGCGCGCGAGAAGGAGTAACTGCCCGAGAAATTGGCGATGTCCCACGGCATGGGGCGTCCGCCCTGGCGGGGATTCTTGCGAACGTTCGTGACACTGAGTTGCCGCAGGGACGTGAAATCCTGGGAAATGGCCTTGACGCTATCCCTGACATCCTGGTCGTCGATGCTTTCCAGTTTCTCCTTGAGCAACAGGTCGAGGTCCAGTGCGTCGTACTTGGGCTTGCGGATCGTCTGGCTGTACTGGTAGTAGAACGGGATCTGCACGCCGGCGCGCTCGCCGAGGAATTTCCCGAGCTGGAGCGTGGTGGAAACGTCAAACTGCGTGATGCTTTCCAGCGAACGCTCCGCCAGCTTCTGGTCGATTGCGCCCCAGCCGATGCTGGAGTAGGCTCCGGACACGCCGACACTGCCGAAGTCGGCCAGGTCCGCATCGAGTCGTGCGAGACCGGCCACGCCGCCCTTCTCTTCCAGGCCGACCATCCGGAGTTCATTGACCCAGACTTCGCCGTAGAAGGGATTCGTAAAGTCGTCGTCATCCGGGTTGCGTACCCCGATCATCACGTTGCGTACATACCCCAGCGTGGGGTTGCCGATGATGCGGAACTTGCGCACGACCGGGACACCGTTGATGATCACGGTGATCTCCTTCTCGTAAACTTCCGTCAGGGGAAAGCCGGCATCGTTCCGCTCGATCTTCAGGTTTGTCAGGACTTCCAGCGGAAACTCAACCTCGTTCTCGTCCTTCCACAACTCGCGCTTGTAGTCATCCCCGGTCAACATGGCATTCTTGGACTGGACCAGCGGGACCTCGCATTCATAGTAGTTGTTGTCGTAGTCCGAGCCCAGGCGGATGAACAACTTGACCGCCCCGTCCGGGATCTGGTACTGGGGGTCGTTCATGTCCTGCTCCTCGGCGTGGACGAACATCTGGAGGTTCTTGAAGTTGCGCAGGTCGAGGTCGAGGTTCTTATAGACGCGGCGCTCGCACCCGTCCTCAAGGAACTCAAACCGCAGCGAAAGCGACTGTTCGTTCTGGAACACATCCTGGTAGGTGCTGCTCGTGATCCGCTCGCGCCGGATGCCGAGGGGAATATCGTAGCGGAACGGAAGGCGGTCGGAATGCTCCTCGATGTTGACGGCGTCGACGACGAGGTTGCCCGTGCCTTCCGGGTTGCAGCCCGGGTTGCGCGGCAGGCGGCGCCACTGGTTGCGCACCAGGTCGAGCGTGGCGAAGCGAAGCGTCGTCCGCTGGTTGAACTGGGTCATGAACATCCGGATGAAACGGATCGACCGAAAGTCCTGGATGCCGCCGACGCGGCGGTCATAGTTCGACAGCGGGATCTTAAAGCGATACCATGTGCCGTTGGGCGTATTGACGATGTCCGTGATCAGCGGATCGTTAGGATTAAGGTTGCCATTTGCGTTGGAGCCTCCCGGATCGCGCTGGAACTGCACGACGTACTCGAAGTACGACTCCGTCTCGCTCATCGTGTTGTCCTGGTTGATGTCCTCGGCGTCCGGGATGTTGGTCGAGGCATTGACGCGGTTGGCATCCGCGTTCGGCGGGGGCGAGTTGCCCTGTGTGCCGTTGAACTTTTGATAGCGCTCGTAAATACCGGCGTTGTCCGGGATCGAGGGATCGAGGAAATACAGGAAATTATCGTTGGCCGGATCCTGGTTGGCCCGCTGGATGCAGGCCGCGTCCACGCCGGCGTTTTGCAGGATGTCCAGGTATGCCTTGTAGACGGTGCGCTCGCCGTCATCATCGAAGCCGTCAAGGCCGACGTCCTGCTTTGTACGGGCTTCGATATTGTTCGAGAAGGCATTGACCGTCGGCTGGATGCGCGGGATGCGGCCCCACATCGTCGTATCGGTCGGCGCTTCCTCGGCGGTCAGCGGCAGGCCATGCTCGAAGACGCGGCGGCTGTCGCGGAGGATGTCCTCGGAGACGTTTCCAAGCTGGAAGACGAGCTTTCCTTCCGAACCCATCGTATCGACGAGGAATGGATCGAGCATCCAGAATTCTACCGCTTCGATGTTGGCCTGTTCGAAGTTGGTCTGTGTGAGGCTCCGCATGATGCCGCCCCACCGGCTCTCGGGCACGAGCAGCCGGCAGTCCTGGCCGATGCCTGCGGAGTAGGGCTGGATGCCGCCGGGAATATCGAAGTTGTACGGACCGCGCTCATCGGGCAGGTACGTAATGTCGAACGTCCTGAAGTCGTTGAGCCCGAGCTGGGGCGTCCGGTTCTGGAAGATCTCCTGCTGGTTGACCAGCCGCGTGTACGGGAATTCGTTGGCGCCGGGCGACTCGTTGCGCGCGCCCTGGTCGATGCGGTACCAGTTGATGAGGGCGCGGTTGGCGCCATAGGCGAGTTCGTTGATCAGGCGGGCCTCGGGAAAGGCCGGCACACCGTCGATCTCGGCATTCTGCGGCGTTGACGCCAGCACCCATGCGGTCGCCGGCGCGCGCAGGTCGAAGTTGCTCGCCGTGCCTTCGAAGTCGTCGAGGTAGACGACGCCCTGGCCATTGTCGTCACCGACATCGATGGCCCGCGTATGCGAGGGGCGCAGGGCCGCCACCTCGGCCTCGAACGTGACGTTGGACGGCGCGGAGGTGCTGATCACGGGCAGCTTGTCGACCAGCTTGGTGATCAGCGGCACTTCGTTGCTGAAGCCCATGTCAAGTCCGTAAATGCGGTTCTTGATGGGGTCGTCGCCGATGTTGACCTTCTGCGTAAACGGCCGCTCGAACATGTGCATGTAGGTCGCACCGAAGCTGAGGTGTTCACTCGCCTTGTAGTCGGCCCGCAAACCGAGCATCGTGCGCCGGTTGAAGCTGAAGAGCGCGTTGTCCTCGAAGGTGACGTTGATCGGCGTATTGGGCTGAAGGAATGCCGCGTTGAGGATCTTGATCCGGCCGATGTTGTAGTCGATGGTGTAATCCTCATTTTCCTTCAGGACCTGGCCACCTGCGGTGACACGCACCGACCCCGGGGGAATATTGAAGGCGCCGAGCGAGATGTCGGATGACGTGCTGCTCTGTGCCTTGCCCCGCAAGACGAAGCGGTTGAGCTCGGGAAACTCCCGGGCACGAACCACCGTACTGTCATAGAGCTGCTGGTAGACGAGCCCGTTCGGTATACCGCCCGCCTGCTGGATCTTGGTGTTGAGCGTCGACCCGAACGGCTCGAGCACGGGAAACATGACGATGCCGAGCTGCGGGTTGATCGTGAT
>CAYMLN010000197.1:0-5344 GCA_964391045.1 uncultured Saprospiraceae bacterium | reverse complement strand
TCCTGCGGCACGTCGAGCTCGACGCCCTTGTACTCGAGGTCCATGATGCTGGCCACCCCTTCGATGGTGACCGAATTGGACCGCCGGAACGGGAACCGCTTCCCGTTGCCGACCTCGCGGTAATCGTCGTAGACGGAGAACCACTCGCGGTGGAGCGGGTCCTGGACGACCGAGCGGGCCAGCGCCTTGCCCGGATGAAACCAATACGTGGCGTTGAGGCCGTTGCCGTCGCTGACATGCAGCGCGCCGTCGGCCGCCGTCATGGCCGTCTTCACCTGGCCCGGCACGTACGCGCCGGCCGTAAAGACCTTGGTGAACATGTCGAAGTCGGCCGGGAGATTATACTCGCGGCAGAATTCGCGGGTCGAATAGATGGAGTAAAAACGCTCCCACCGGTTGATGACGATGGCCGTGTCGCGCGTGATGTACATGCGCCCCACTTCGAAGCCCAGTTTCTGGATCTGCAGCCAGATCACGCTGTCGCGCAGGATCCGCACCTTGAACGACGCGCTGAAGCGTTCGCCGTCCCAGTCGATCTTGCCTGATCCGTAGCCGGCAAACCACTTGTAGGGCACATCGGTCTGCGCAAGCCGCGACATGACAGCCTTGGCAGAAGCGTTCTCGCCGGATGCAGGCGCATCCGCATCGCTCATCAGGCGCTTCTTGTTGGCGCAGCCGGTGAGGAGGAGGACAGCCGCGAAGGCGATCGGCACGAACGTTCGGATGGAGAAATGGATCATGACGGGGGATCTCATGGTGTCGTTACTGCGTTTTCCGTTGGTTGACCTTCTGGCGCAAGGCCTCGTCCTTCAACCCCGCATCGAGGGCCATCTGCCAGTAGGTCAGCGCTTCCGCAGTCCGGCCTGCCTGGTCGAAGATGTCGCCGGCGAGCCGGTAGCCTTCCGGGTCGAGCGGACCTTTAACAGCACGTTCGATCGCCTGCAGTGCCTTATCCGGCTGCTTTTGGTTGACATACACCTCAGCCGCCACGCGGAGCAAGTGTGGCGTGGCGCGCGGATGACCCGCGACCTTGCCGGCCATCTCCATCGCCTTCTGGCTGGAGGCGATCCGCTGGCTCATGGACAGGGCGAAGAACGCCATGGTCTCGATGTTGTCCGGGTTTAGCGCGAGGGACTCCTCGAAGGCGCCGACCGACTTGTCGACATCACCCCGCCGGTCCCACGCGAGGCCGAGCATATTCAAGACGTTTATTCGCTGCCCGGTGTTACGAACCGTCATCGGCAGGGCTTGGTCGAGCCAATCCGTGGACTCGGCATAATCACGGGTGTAGTACGCGCCCCACCCTGCCGCATAGTAGAGAAAACCCTGGTTGGGAAAATAATCTACAGCCGTCGATGCCTGCTTCAGCACGCCGGCGTAATCGAAACGGCGCATCAGCGTGCCGATCAGTTGCTCCCACACGAGATAGACGTTCGGATCGAGCTCAACGGCCTTGCCATACGCCGTCGCTGCGCCGGCGTCGTCGCCTGCGATGGCGCGAATATCGCCGCGCAGGGCGTAGGCTTTGGCTTCCTTCGGATGGGCCTTGACCAGGCGCAGGCTCAGTTGGTCGAGCGCCGCGCCGAGCCCGGGATCACCGGTCTTCGAATACTGGAGGACGTACGGGACGATTTCTTCCAGCTTGACGTCGATCTCGAGGGCGGGATTCTCGATCACCGGAGCGATGGACGCGAGATACCCCGCATCGTTGCCCTGTTGCTTTTCCGCGCCGGCAAGGGCCAGGCGGGCCCGGTCATTGTCCGGCTCGAGGGCGAGCACCGACTTGTAATAGGCGACGGCCTTGTCTTCCCGGCCGATCTTGCGGGCATAGGCCGCGACGAGAAACTTATAATCGAGCACCGTCGGGTACGCCTCGCTGAGCCGCTCAAGGGCGGCCAGGGCGTCATTGGTGCGGCCGAGCTCGTCGAGCGTCTCGAACCGAAGGCGGGAGACGGATTCGGTTACACCAGTAATGGTCTCGTACGCGTCGAGGGTGCGGAGCATGCGCTCCGTATCGCCCGCCCGCCGGCTGAGGTCGATGAGCACCTCATAAAAATGCGGCTGGTCCGGCCGAAGGCGGATCAGGCGCTCGTAGACCTCCATGGCGGCGTACATGTCGCCGATCTTCTCGTGGATGTCGGCCTCCATGAGGAGGTACCATTCATTGTCCGCTTCCAGACGAACGGCCTTCTGGGCGAAGGGCAGCGCCTCGCGCGGCTTGCCGGCGGCCATCAGCGTGCGGGAGAGCTCATAGCAGGCGACACCGTTGAGCGGGTCCTGGTCGAGGATGGCCCGGTAGGCGGCCTCGGCCTTGTCCCAGTCGGATATGAGTTCGTATTTCTTTCCCTCGATCAACCGGCGCTCGACCGTGACCTGCTCGGTCGTCGGCCGCTGGGCCCCGACCATCCATGGCAACGCCGTGGCCGCCAGGAGCAGCCAGGTACGGGAACGCATGGGGAAGTTGTGCTTCATGCCAGGAGGCTGAACGGATAACGCCAAACGGGGGGCAGTCAATATGCCGCCCGCGGCATCAATCCACTAACGTCAGTTTGAGCATATTGGTTCGGTACCGCTTGTGCATCGGCATCGAGCCCGTGTTGATCACGATGTCGCCCTGGCGCACCTTGCCGTCTTTCTGCAGGATCTCGACGACGTCATAGATGGTTTCGTCGGTCGAGGTGAACTTATCATAATAATACGTGTGCACGCCCCAGACGAGATTAAGCGCATTGAGCACGTTCCGCTGGTCGGAGAAGATGTAGATCTTGCTGTCGATCGGCCGGTAGGAGGAAATCTTGAAGGCCGTGAACCCCGACGCGGTATGGCCGACGATGGCCCGGGCGTCGACATCCTGCGCCATGCGGGCGGCATGGTAGCACACCATGTCCGACCAGAAGGTCCGGGACTTGGGCGACGGGCGCGCATGCTGGATGGTGGGCGTGTAGTGCTTTTCCGCCTCGAGGATGATCTTGGTCATGGCCTGCACCACCTTGACGGGATGGTCGCCGACCGACGTCTCGGCGCTGAGCATGACGGCGTCGGCGCCGTCGAGCACGGCGTTGGCCACGTCCGTGATCTCGGCGCGGGTCGGGCTCGGGGCCGTGATCATGCTGTCCATGAGCTGCGTCGCCACGATGACCGGCCGCGCCCGCTCGATGCACAGGCGGATGATGTCTTTTTGCAGCGTCGGCAGTTTTTCCATCGGCACCTCGACCGCCAGATCGCCGCGGGCGATCATCACGCCGTTGGCCTGCTTGACGATCTTGCGGATGTTCTTGATGGCCTCCGGCTTCTCGATCTTGGCGATCGTCTTGGCCGGGTGGCCGGCGGCGTCGATCAGCTCCTGCAGTTCCTGGATGTCCTCTGCGCGGCGGACAAACGACAGCGCGATCCAGTTGACCGGCTGCGTGAGGATGAATTGCAGGTCCTCATGGTCCTTGTCCGTGATCGACGGGATGGTCAGGTTGGAGTCCGGGAGGTTGACACCTTTCTTCGAACTCAGCTTTCCGCCATGCAACACCTTGAGCTTCACCTCCCGCTGCCGGTCGGTGGAGATCACCTGGAGGACGAGCTTGCCGTCATCGAGGAGGATCTTCTCCCCCGCCTTCACCTCCCGCGGGAAGTTTTCGTAGTTGATGAATACGCGCTCGGCCGTCCCGAGACACTTGATATTGGTAAAGGTCACTTCCGCGCCGTTCTCCAGCCACGCCTCATTGTTCTCGACGTCCCCGATCCGGATCTTCGGTCCCTGGAGGTCGGCCAGAATCCCGCAGTGCAGGTTGTGCTCCTTGTTGATCCTAAGGATATGCTCGATCACCTGCAGGTGGTCCGAATGGGAACTGTGGGAAAAGTTGAGCCGGAAGATGGACACCCCGGCCTTGGCGAGGTGGAGCAGCGTCTCGTAGCTGGACGACGCCGGGCCGACGGTGGCGACGATCTTGGTGTTGTGCGGTGCTGGGTGCGGCATGAGGGCCTTTTTACTGGTGCGGGGGCGAAGTTAAGGTTCGTTTGGCCCCTAAATCCCCTAATGGGGACTTTTTCGGCGAGGCAACTTATGTAATGTGTCGGGTGCCCCGGGTGGCGTGTAGATCCGTTTTTCACCACAGATACCACGGATTACCCCACAGATTCCCACAGATTTAACCTTCACGGCGAGGGTGTTTGCCACATGTTATCGTTTTCCGGTATCCGTTCACCCTTATCCGTTATCCGTTTACCGTTATCCGTTCACCCTTATCCGTTATCCGTTATCCGTCCTCATTTCCCGGGTAATTAAGTTGCACAACCCGGAAAATAATTACCTTTGCCTCCTTAAATAAACCATTGCCTTATGTCAGACATTGCCGAAAGAGTGAAGAAAATCATCGTCGACAAACTTGGCGTCGATGAGTCCGAGGTTACCCCCGAGGCCAGCTTCACGAACGATCTCGGAGCCGACTCCCTGGATACGGTCGAACTGATCATGGAGTTCGAAAAGGAGTTCGACATCTCCATCCCGGACGAACAAGCCGAGAACATCCAGACCGTTGGCCACGCCATCGAGTATCTGCAATCCCAGGTTTCCGCCTGATAAACGGTTCAACAGCAAAACGAGTCTGATCCACAGAGGCCTAAACCCCCTCTGTGGATATTTTATTTAGCCCCGGCCCGCCGGGGTGCTGACTGCCCGCCAACTTCCCCTCCTGCCCGCACCCTCTTGCGGCAGACGTTACCCGACTATCCCCCGCCGCCGCCGGCTTGCGAAGCGTCCAACTTTTGCGATCTTCGTCCGGTCCGGACGCCGTCCCGGGGAAACGGGACACCTTTGAACGGACACCTACCGAATACGACATCACGCTGAAAGCCAAGAACGTATGTCCAGACGAATCGCCATTACCGGCCTCGGCGCCCTGACGCCCCTCGGCAACTCCGTCGACGCCTACCTCGCCGGCCTCCAGGCCGGGAAGAGCGGCTGCGGGCCGATCACCAAGTTCGACGCCACCGGATTCAAGACCACCTTCGCTTGCGAGGTCCGCGGGTACGATCCCGAAGAGACGATCGACAAGAAGGAGGCCCGCCGGATCGATCCGTTTTCCCAATACGCGCTGACCACGGCCCACCAGGCCATCACGGACAGTGGCCTCGATGTCGACAACCTGGATAAGTCCCGCTGCGGCGTGATCTGGGGCAGCGGCATCGGCGGCTTCATGACCTTTGAAGAAGAGATCGAGGCGGCCGGACGCGCCACGGGCGTGCCCAAGTACAGCCCCTTCCTGATCCCCAAGCTCATCACCAACATCGCCGCGGGGCACATCAGCATCCGCTACGGCTTTGCCGGGGTCAACATGGCCACGGTATCGGCCTG
>CAYMLN010000196.1:0-5356 GCA_964391045.1 uncultured Saprospiraceae bacterium | reverse complement strand
GCCGCAGTTGGCCGAGCAGCACGCGCCCCGGGTGCGCCGCTGCTTGTGGCGCGCGGTCTTTCTCGACGACGACGCCGACGCCGGCGTCCGCGGCCGCGCGGCCACGGGGCTCTGGCTCAGAGAGGGCGTCGCCGCCGCTCAGACCCTCTTGCTGCGGCCGCTGGCCGCCCACAGTGTCTTGAGCGACCTCTTGTCGGCCTGCGAGGTCGACGAGCTCGACGACGTCATCACGGCCTCGGCCAACGAGCAGGTCATTCGCGACGCCATCATCAGCAGCCGCCACGTTCGTCATCGAACAACGACCGGTGGATCGGCAAGGCCCTGTATAACATCGCGACCCACTATTACTACAAGGGCATACCGGACAGCGCCCTCGCCAACTACACCCGCAGCCTGCCGTACCGGGAGCGGGCGGGCGACCAGAAGGGCGTTGCGGCGGCGTACGGCAACATGGGGCTGATCTACAATGACCAGGGGGATTACCTCCGGGCGATGGAGTATTACCAGCGCTCGCTGGCCATCAATGAAAAGCTGGGTGATGTCGATAACCTCACCAGCAACTACAGCAACCTGGCGATCCTGTACCAGAAAATGGACGATACGGCCAAGGTGCTTGAGTTCAACAGGAAGAGCCTCGCCCTCTACGACCCGGTCAAGGACCGCGGGCCCATCGGGATCGTCTACAACAACCTCGGTGTGTTCTACAAGACCATCGGCGATCTTGACAAGGCGCTGGACTACCAGATGCGCAGCCTGAAGATCCGGCAGGAGACCAACGACCGCATGGGGACGGCCATCAATCACGTCAACCTTGCGGCTATCCTTCACAAGATGGGGGATCATGCCGCGGCACGTTCGCACGCCGAGGAGAGCATGCGGCTGTTCACCGCGCTGCACGACACGACGAGCCTGGCCAGTTGTTACACCATCCTGGGCGATATCGACAATGCGGAAGGCCGGCATTCGCATGCGATCCGACGCTGCTCGGTTGCCCTGGGCATGTTCGAAGCCAGCAAGAAGCTTGTCGAACAGATAGCGGCGTGCAAGTGCCTGTATATGGCGAACAAGGAACTTGGCCGAAGCGCCGATGCCCTCCGGTACCATGAGCGCCTGGTCATGCTGGACGACAGCCTCAAGAAGGATGATGTGCGCCTCGCCATCGAGCGGATGTCGTTCCGGAACCAGCTCCAGGCCGACAGCCTCGCACGCGAAGAGGAGAAGACCCGGCTCGAGCTCGGGCATGCGCAAGAGCTCGGCCGGCGCAACCGCCTGACGACCATCATCCTGGCGGGCAGCCTGGTCATCTTGTTGCTGGCCCTGTTTTTCCTCGGGATGATGTTGTATTTCCAGCGGAATGCCGAGCGCCTCAAGACACGTACCCGCGAGTTGGAGAAGCAACAACTGATCAACGAGATCTCGTTGCTGCGCACCCAGGTCAATCCGCATTTCCTGTTCAACAGCCTGAGCATCCTCTCGTCGCTCGTCCGCGTGGATCCCGGCCTGTCCGAGCGGTTCATCGACCAGCTCGCCAAGTCCTACCGGTATATCCTCGAGCAGAGCGAGCAGCCGATGGTTACGCTCCGCACGGAACTGGGGTTCATCGAATCCTATGCCTTCCTCCTGCGCATCCGGTTTGAAAACAAGTTTGATCTCGACATCCGAATCCCGGACGAAATGCTCGATAGGTACAAGATCGCACCGCTCACCCTGCAGCTGCTCATCGAGAATGCCGTGAAGCACAACCGCATGTCCGTCCAGGAGCCGCTGGTCGTACATGTGGGGGTGAATGACGCGGGCAGGTTGGAAGTGAGCAACAAGCTTCAGCCCCGGACGAGCTCGTCCCCTTCGACCGGTATCGGCCTGCGGAACATCCAGAACCGCTACGGCCTGTTGACGCGCCAGCCGGTCATCGCCGGCGAGTCTGCGGGGACCTTTGTCGTCCAGATCCCATTGTTATCCGATCACACCGCCGAGGCCTGATCCGGCGGGCACAAAACCACTGCATCCTATGCGTACCCTCATTATCGAAGACGAAAGCCTGACTGCGCGCCGCCTGGAGAGCCTGCTCCAGCAATGCGATCCCGCCCTCCGGGTGGAGGCCGTACTGCCGTCCGTGGCCGAAGCGGTCGACTGGCTGCGGGCCCATGGACAGCCCGACCTGATCTTCATGGATATCCACCTGGAGGATGACCTCGCGTTCCGGATCTTCGAGCAGGTCGAGGTCCTTGCGCCGGTCATCTTCACCACCGCCTACGATGAGTACATGATCAAGGCCTTCAAGGTCAACAGCATCGATTACCTGCTCAAGCCCGTCAATCCGGACGAGCTGGCCCAGGCCATCGGCAAGTTCAAGGCGCTGCGCGCCCAGTTTGCCAATCCGCATCTCGATACCTTGCTGCAGTATATCGGGCAAAAGGAAACGGAGTACAAGAGCCGCTTCATGATCACGGTCGGCACCAAGATCAAGAGCATCGAGACGAAGGACATCGCGTATTTTTTTTCCGAGGAGAAGCTCACTTTCCTGATGACAAAGGACGGACATCAGTTTCCGATTGATTTCAGCCTCGATAAGTTGAACAGCATGATGGACCCGAAGGAGTTCTTCAGGATCAGCCGACAGTTTATCGTCAGTTTCGCCTCGATCCAAAACGTCCATACGTACATCAAGGGCAAGCTCAAGCTGGACCTGCTGCCCAAGTCAAGGCTCGATGTCCTCGTCAGCGGGGACCGCATGGCGGACTTCAAGGAGTGGCTGGGGCGGTGATGCGTGTCCGGGGCGCCGGGCATGATCATGGGAAGGCACTGTCGCTTGTGTGTGACAGTGCCTTCTTCGTTTCGACCCTTCTATCTCGTCGGATCCGGCGAGGGTGCGGATAAATTTTCAGTCGCTGTTTTTTGGCAGTCGTCGGCCGCAAACGGGCATTCGGTATGCTTTCGTTTGCCCCCTGCGCGGGGCCCGGATACTTTTGAACCATCAACGGAAACGAACGATAAACCAACCCGTTGTCATCACACCATCATTCATCTTTTAAACCCAACATGTTATGAAAACCACATTCTTCAAGCGCGCTTTCCTGCTGCCGCTGACGATCGTCGCCCTGGGCCTTGGCCTCACTTCGTGCGACAAGGACGATGAATTGAGCCAGGAGGAGCTCCAGGCCCTGGCCGGCCTGTGGGACATCACGTCCTATGCGATCGACGGCGACGAGTACATCGGCTTCCTTGCCGAGTCGGGCACGATCGAGTTCGAGCCGGCCGGCCCCTCGGGCGGCGAGTTCACCCAGTCCATCAAGTTCTTTGATGAGGAAGAGCCGGCCTACATCAGCGGCGACTATTCGGTCAACGCCAGCAAGGGCGAGATCCGACTGGAGTACGACGGCGTCGTGGTCGTCGCCGAGATCTCGATCGACGGCGATGAGCTCGACTGGAGAGGCCGCCAGGATGGCTTTCCGCTCAACGTGGCCGCGACAAAGCGCCCTTAAGCCCTAACGCGCAACGCGGGGGTCTCGCAGGATGACGGTGTCATGCTTGCGGGGCCCTCGTGTTTGTTTACATCTACCCGGCAAGGGTATCTTTCGGCTTCGGTAATCCTGACCAACGACCCGTCGCGTGTCCACTCCTTCGTTTTTCCAATCCGCCAGTACATGCGCATCGCCGACTGCCTGATGTGCATGATGCGGATCTTCGCGATCTGCCTTTTCGCGGTCAGCGGGGAGGCGGTTGCCCAGGAAGACCGGGATAGCCTGTTGGCTGTCTGGTCCGATGCCCAGCGACCGGACACCCAGCGACTCAGGGCCATTCAAGACCTGGTACCCCCGATGTGGAGGGTGGATATTGATTCGGCCTTCCTGCTGACGAACCCGCAATTGGCGCTGGCCCGAAGGATCAAGAGCGACTATTGGATAGCGCGCGCCTTGTTCAACGTCGGTCAAGGCTATTATTACAAGCGCGAGTATGCGGCCGCCGCCGATCATTACCGGCAGAGTCTTCCCTACCGGGAGCGATTGAACGATAACAAGGGCATCGGATCCGTGTACGGCAGCCTGGGGATGATCTGCAATGACCAGCATCGCTATGTGGAGGGACTCCGGTATATGCAGAAATCGCTGGAGTACTACGGCAAGACCGATGAGCGATCCGATGATGCCTCGGTGTATGCCAACCTGGTGGTGCTCTATCGGGCGATGAGCGACAGCGCCAAAGTGCTCGAGTACGCCCAAAAGGCGCTGGAGATCTATGATCCGATCACGGAGGATATCCAGATCGCAAGGCTGTATAATAACCTCGGCGCCCTCTACAAGGATTTTGGCGATTACCCGCAATCCCTGAACTATTACCAGCGAAGCCTGGAGATTCGGCGCAAGCGCGACGACTGGCGGGGCGCGGGCATCGTATTGCTCAACCTTGGCGTGGTCCGCAATATCCTGGGGGACTATGCCATGGCCAGGGCCGAGACGCGCGAGGCGATCGACTTGTTCCGGATGGTGGGCGATTCCGCGACACTGGCCAACTGCTATGCTTCCCTTGGGGATATTGCCAACAACGAGGGCAATCACCGGGAGGCGATCAGCATGTGCACGCGGGCCTATGCGCGCGCTGCGGAAGGAGGGGACTTGCATATACAATGGGTGAGCTGCGAGTGCCTTTATCTCGCCTATAAGGGACTGGGCCAGGCCGCCCGGGCGCTTCATTTCCAGGAGGAGTGGGTCGCCTTGCGAGACAGCCTCAAGACCGATGATGTGCGCCTGGTGGTTAACCGCATGGACTTCCAGCGCCAGCTGTCCGCGGACAGCCTGGCCCGCGTCGAAGAGCGGACACGGATGGAATTGACGCATGCCCAGCGGTTGAATCGGAAGAACCAGGTGTTACGCTTCATCCTCAACGCCGGCGCCGTCGTGCTGCTCCTGGCCTTGCTCTTCCTCGGCGGCATGTTGTTCTTCCTCCGCCGCACGGAGCGGCTCAAGTCGAAGACCCGGGCACTCGAGAACCAACAACTCATCAATTCGATCTCACTTCTCCGGACGCAGGTCAATCCCCATTTCCTGTTCAACAGCCTCAGCATCCTGTCCTCCCTGGTGCGCGTCGATCCGACGATGTCCGAGCGATTTATCGACCAACTGGCCCGTTCGTACCGCTATATCCTCGAACAAAGCGAAGAGCAACTCGTGACCTTGCGGACTGAGTTGAACTTCATCGATTCCTATGCCTTCCTGTTGCGCATGCGGTTTGCGGATAAGTTCGACCTGGATATCCGCATCCCGGAGGACATGCTCGACAGCGCTATGGTCGCCCCGCTGACCCTGCAACTGCTCATCGAGAATGCCGTCAAGCACAACCGAATGTCCGTGAAGGAACC
>CAYMLN010000195.1:0-5365 GCA_964391045.1 uncultured Saprospiraceae bacterium | reverse complement strand
ATTACACCTTACACATCCTTTAAACAGAACAAATCCCAAGGTTATCGGAGAAGACGAGACGCTTTAAAATCCTTCACGCAACTAAACACTAACCATCATGACTACCCAAATGCATCCGGACGGAAACCCGAACAACACCTGGAAATCGATCACCGCCGTGCTCGGCATCCTGCTGCTCGGCGCCCTGATCTTCGGCAGCGTCTTCTACAGCAAATACAAGGATTCGGCCCGCCAGGCCACGGACCTCGGCACGACCCTCGATGAAACGAAGGCAAAACTGGAAGGCGAACTCGCCTCCCTCAACAGCGCCTACACGCAGCAGATGTCGGAAAACGACACGCTGTCGGCCGACCTGCAGGTGAAGGTCGCCGAGGTGGAAGACCTCAAGGTGCGCATCGCCAAGGCCCGCAAGGAACTCAAGACGAGTCAGGCCAACTCCGAGGCCATCAAGGCCCGCCTCGCGCAGATGGAAGAACTGAAGGTCGCACTGGAAGCCGACATCCAGGGGCTGCGCCAAGAGAACCAGGTGCTGACGGTCTCGAACCAGGCCCTCAACGAGAACCTCGGTAACGCGAAGTCTGAGATCAACAATCTCAACCACCAGGTGATGTCGCTCACGCAAGCCAATGAAAAACTCACCGGTCGCCTGCGTACGCTGGCCCCGGCCGGTTTCCGCGCCGACAACTTCACGATCACGTCGGCCAACCGCAAGGAGAAAGTAACGTCGAAGTCGCGCCGCATCGATGCCGTGACGGTCTCCTTCGACCTCAACAACATCCCTGAGGAATACCAGGGTGCGCGCAACCTTTACCTCGTGCTGACGGAGTTCAACGGGAACCCGGTTGAGGCTGTCCCGACGAAGGAAGTGAAAGTGACGAACGGCCAGCAATCGGTCAACGTCCTGGCTGCTGACGCCCAGGAAGTACAACTGCGCAACCGTCAATCTGTGACGATGAAGTTCGCTCCGGAAGAAGACCTGAATCCGGGTACGTACAACGTGCTCGTTTATGCCGACAACGGCTACCTGGGGTCTACGGGATTCCTGGTAAGCAAGTGATCCAAGGCCAATAACCCTCCATCTACCTTGTCCGAGCCGGTCCCCGTGACCGGCTTTTTCATTTCGTCAAGGCATCTCCCGGCTGAGCATCCCGATCGTGTTGTCCGGCACGTCGGCCATGTCGAGGATCATCAGTCCGTCAAGCGCATCGTTGAAATTCGGATCGAGGTTAAAACCGAGGAATCGCGCGTTCTGCCGGAGGTATTGCATCATCAGGACCGGAAACCGGATGTGCTCGGGCTGGATACGGTCGAGGATCTCCTCGAAGGTCGGCGGCGAGCCGGCATAGGCGCGCAGTTCCTGCTGCTCGGCGAGTGAGACGATCGGGTTATACGGCAGCCGCGGCCTGAACCATGCCGCGAAGTCCGGATGCATGTAGTGCCGTCGGGCATACTCCATCATCACCTTACGGGCGAAGTCGGAATAATAGCGGCTGATACTGACGGGGCCGATGAGATATTGATACTGGGGATGACGGAACGTATAAGCGAGAATACCCTTCCATAGCAAATAGAGGGGCAGGTTGCGCTTCTGGTATTCCGGGACCACGAAAGAACGTCCGAGCTCGAGGCACCGCGGGAGGTACGTGTCGAACACCGGATCGATCTCGAAGAATTGTTGGATGTAAAACCCCGCCCGTCCGCAACGCGCGAAGATCTTGTCCCCGCACCCGAACCGATAACCGCCAACAAGCTGGCCCGCCTGCTCATCCCAGATGATGAGTTGCTCGTAGTAATCGTCGTAGGCGTCCGTGTCGTAGGGCTTGCCCGTACTCTCCCCCACCTGGCGGAAGGTGATCTCCCGAAGCCGACCCAATTCCTGCCGCAAGGCAGGACGTGAAGCCACTCCGCATACGAGGAGGACGTATGGCGCGGTGCGCAACATGACCGGACCCGCGAGGAGATCTTCCATCTCCCGCATTAGTATCGCCTTGTCGGGCGCCGGTCCGATATCATCCATCATCCAGTCGAACCGGACGTCAGCCGGCTGAATAAAAATAGGATAATTCATGGGCCAAAGGTCCGGACCGACCGGCCGACGACATGCATTGGCCGCGGCAATTCATCGTAAGAAAACCGAAACCAATATGGCAATACGGAAAAGCTTTGTAAACTGAAAATGAACAGCAGGATATCCCAGAGCGGTCTAATCCTTCCGAAAAAGCAACTTTCCGCCGCTATCTGTGGTCACCAACATATTGGGTCCGTCAACCGCGTATCGGCCCATTTTCGCGTGTTCGGTCGTACCCTCCAATGTCACCGAGAACCAGATCTCACGATCCTTCGTGTACCACCGCACACCTGGGACCTCCCCTGCGCCCAGGCCCGTGCTCTGGCCCGTATAATTACTGCCGCCGATCGTTGTGCTCGAGTCGTGTTCATAGACCCGACCATCTTGCGCCAGCGTGACCTTATTGACCGTCGTACTGCCCATGAAATTGTCGCCGTACCCGGAGTTGTAGATCTGCTCGTTGACCCATGTCCCGACCAGCGCGGGATCGCGCGTGAGACCATCTTCGACGATGACGCCGGTGGGTGACTGTGCCTTCGACACTTCGCCGTTTGAGCGCGTGAAGGCCACATCAAATCCTTCCATGTCCATGCCCTGCACCGTAAAGGTGAGCGTCAGCGCATTACCCGACAGCCGTCCGGTAAAATCGAGCGTGATCCCGTATGTTGATTCGGACGCGGAGCCGCGGATCGCGCCATTCCCCGTCTCCGCCGTGACGGCAAACGACTGCTGACTGTCCCGCATCTGGCCGGTCAGCCGGCCCGGACCGGCCGGGGTGAGTTCGAGGGTGATGGGATCGCCCTCCAAGCTTCCGGTAAAGGTACCTGCATAGGGATCCTGCTGGGCTACAATGAATGAGGGAAGAACAAGGCACAGGACGTAGACCAACAAGCGGATAGCGTAACGCATATTTCGGTTTTCCCGAAGATAGCGAGCCTTCGGCGATCAGTCGCCCTGAAGCAGGAAGCGGTCGATGAATTCCCGCACGCACCCTTCCCCGCCGCGGTTGGCGAGCACGACATGCACATGGGGAAATACGCTTTGGTGGGCATCGGCGGGACATGCCGACAAGCCGGTTTTTTGCAAGAGCTCGATGTCGTTGACATCGTCGCCGATGTAGGCGACCTCGTCCAGCGTGAGGCCGAGTTCCACCATCCAGCGCCCGAGCACTTCGCTCTTCGGCTCCTTACCTGAATACACGTATGTCACATTGAGCATGCGGGCCCGTTCTTCCAGGATGGCGGACGACCGGCTGTGGCTGATGAAGCCCACGGGTATGCCCTGCAATTGCAGCAGGCTGATGCCCATGCCGTCCTTGATGTTGAATTTCTTCGACTGTACGCCGTGCGCGTCGATATAGACGCCGCCGTCAGTCAGCGTGCCATCGACGTCGAGCACGAGGAGGCGGATGCGCCGTGCGCGGGCAATCAGGTCGTCGGCACTCATGCGGACAGGGCATTGCGTACGCGCATGACCTTTTCGAGGATCTCCTCCAGCTTGTCGAGGTGCAGCATCGTCGACGCGTCGCTGAGGGCGTTCCTCGGATCGGGATGCGCCTCGATGAAGAGGCCGTCGGCGCCGGTCACCGCGGCATACAAGGCCATCGTGGAGATAAACTCAGGATTGCCGCCGCTTACGCCCGCGCTCTTGTTGGGCGCCTGCACCGAATGCGTGCAATCCATCACGACCGGCACGCCGTGCTTCTTCAATCGCGGGATGACCGTCGCATCGACGATGAGGTCCTCGTAGCCGAAGGCAAAGCCCCGCTCGCAGATCCAGACATTGTCATTGCCGGTGGCCTTCACTTTCTGGATGGGAAACTTCATCGCCTCGGGGCTGACGAATTGTCCCTTCTTGATATTGACCGTCTTGCCCGTCTTGCCGGCCGCATGGAGCAACTCGGTCTGGCGACAGAGGAAGGCCGGGATCTGGAGCACGTCGACATACTCAGCAGCCATCGCGGCCTCGTGACTCTCGTGGATGTCCGTGAGCGTGCGCACGCCGAGTTCGCGGCCGATGTCGCGGATCAGCGACAAGGCTTCGACGTCGCCGATGCCGGTGAACGAATCCTCGCGCGTGCGGTTGGCCTTCCGATAACTCGCCTTGAAGATGTAGTCGATACCCAGCGCGTCGCAGATCGGCTTGACCGTGCGGGCGATGCGGTACGGGGTCACGTCGTTCTCGACGACGCAGGGGCCCGAGATGAGGAAGAGTCTGCTCACGATTCGCGGCTTTTTTGCCCGAGATACCCGCTATGGTGGCGCATCGCATAATCGGCGCGGGTGAACCCGATCTTGCGCATCATCATCACGACGAGGATATCCCCAAGGACCGTCATGACTGTTGTGCTCGTGGTCGGCGTGAGGCCGAGGGGACATACCTCTTGCGGGTGCCCCGTGCTGAGGCAGAGGTCGGCCATTGTCCCGAGGTCGTTTTCCGGATGGCCCGTGAGGGCGATCACCGGCACGTCCGGGCACAGGCGACGGGCCAGCGGGATGAGTTCGAGGATCTCGCGCGTCTTGCCCGAATTGGAGATCAGGAACAACAAGTCATTGCGCTGCAGGATGCCGAGGTCGCCGTGCTGGGCCTCCGTCGGATGCAGGAAGACGGCCGTCGTGCCGGTCGAACTGAGCGTCATCGCGATGTTGTGGCCGATCTGGCCGGCCTTGCCCAGGCCGGCGACGACGATCTTGCCGCCGCGGACATGGACGGCCTCGTGCATCATCGCCACGGCGCGGCTGATCGTGTCATCGACCGGAATGTTGCGGATGCCCTCGATCTCGCGATCGATCAGGTCGCGGATGAATGCGCTGTCGTCTGCCATCGGGGGGCAAAAATAGGCATTTCCAGCCTGAGGGACGGGGGGCCGGCATGTATCGGGATCGGGGGAAATTCGTGAAATTGTCCGCCGGCAAAACGACCCGACCGATGACACAAGACCGACGCGACTTCCTCCGCCGGACCGCCCTGGCGGCCCCTGCCCTGGGCCTGAGCGGCATGCTCCAGGCCCGTAAAAACTATAGTCCGCCCGATCCCAACCGTAAACTCCGCATCGCCGTCATCGGCAGCGGCCTGCGCGGCCAGTCCCACATCGACCTGATCCTTCGGCGCACGGATTGCGAGCTTGTTGCCATTGCTGACCCGGATCCGGTCATGCTGTTGGCGACGCAGAAGCTCGTCGAGGACCTCAACGGCAAATGGCCTCCGATCTACGATAAAGGCCCGCATGCCTATGTGAGATCTCTGGGCATGGAAAAACCGGATGCCGTCATCATCGCCACGCCGTGGGAATGGCAC
>CAYMLN010000194.1:2480-5368 GCA_964391045.1 uncultured Saprospiraceae bacterium | reverse complement strand
ATTTTTCCAATATTTAAATACTCTGACGAAGGACTCCAAGTCGTTGCGCAATACTTTTAGAGATCTCAGTTCTACCATCCAGTTCAGCGTAAAGCCATTAATTTTTCACTTTTCATTCTTCACTGTTCACTGTTCATTGTTCACTTTTAGCTTTTAGCTTTTAGTTTTTAGCTTTTAGCTTTTACCAGCCCTTGTATTTGGGTGGCTCTATCCCGCGCAGCCGCAAATACACCACGAGCTGCCCCCTGTGATGCGTGAGATGATCGCTCATCAGCATCAGGATGCGCCGCCGCGACATCGTGCCGGCAAAGAACTCGACCTGCTCGTCGAGGTCGGCGGAGGTCAGGCGGCCGATGGTCTCGAGGGCGTAGGCGAAGGACTTCTCGAGCATGGGGATGATGTCCTTCTTGGTGTTGGCCGTGGCGGAGGGGTCGACATGGCCTTTCGCGCCCTGGAGGTAGGTCGAACTCAGCCAGATCATGTTGCCCGCCATGTGCTTGAGTTGCTCGGCGTAGGTCATCTCGGCGGGGACGGGGCGGAAGCCGTAGTCGGTGTCCGGCATGGCGCGAGCGAAGGCGAGCGTGTAGTCCGTGGCGTTGATCCACTTTTGCTTGAAATCCGCGATCAGCGGATCCTGGGCGGAGATACCGGTGGTGAACAACAGTAAAAGGGCGACGGCGTAGATCGCACGGAAAGGGGAAAGTCGGTTCATGCCGCCAAGTTGGACCGAATTTCTATATTGATCGACCGGATTAACACAACCGTAACCTGCCCATGCGTCCGTTTGCCCGCCGCTCCATGCTTCAATATCTGGCCGTCGCTCCGGCCGCGTCCCTGTCTACGGCCGCCCTGCGCGCCGATGCCTCCAGCGACTGGATCCGCGACCGCGTCGCGTCGGGTGATCCGGGTCTCGTCAAGGATGAGCAATTCTGGTACCGCATCAAGAATATGTACGCCGTCTCGCCGTCGATCCTCAATCTCAACAACGGCGGCGTGAGTCCTCAGCCCCTGGTCGTCCAGGAGGCCTTCGAGCGGTACAACCGGTTGGCCAACGAAGCGCCGTCGTACTATATGTGGCGGATCCTCGACCAGGGCCGCGAGCCGCTGCGCCAGCGCCTCGCACAACTGGCCGGCACCTCCGCCGATGAACTCGCCGTGGTGCGCAATGCCAGCGAGGCGCTCGAGACGGTCATCTTCGGCCTGCGCCTGCAGCGTGGAGACGAGGTCGTGTTGTCGCGCCTCGATTATCCCAACATGATCCATGCGTGGAAGCAGCGCGAGCATCGCGATGGGATCGTCCTCAAGTGGGTCGACCTCGACCTGCCGGCCATGTCCGACGACGAGGTGGTCCGCGCCTTCCGCACGCAGATCACGCCGGGCGTCAAGGTGGTGCATATCACGCACATCATCAACTGGAACGGCCACATCCTGCCCGCGCGGGCGATTGCCGACATCGCGCACCAGGCTGGCGCGGAGGTCGTGGTCGACGGCGCCCATTCGTTTGCCCACATCCCGTATCGCATCCCGGACCTCGGGGCTGACTACTTCGGTACGAGCCTGCATAAATGGCTTTGCGCCCCATTTGGCTCCGGACTCCTCTATGTTGCCGCGCCGAAGATCGCCCGGCTCTATCCGCTGCTCGCCCACGGCGAGCCCGAGAGCACGGATATCCGGAAATTCGAAGCCCTCGGCACCCGTTCGTTCGCCATCGAGCAGGCCATCGGGCAGGCGCTCGACGTGCATCACGCGATCGGGTCCCAGCTCAAGGCCGACCGGCTGCAATACCTGAAGACCTACTGGACGGAGCGGGCTGCCCGGCACGAGAAGATCAGGATCATGACGGATCCTCATCCGGGACGGAGCTGTGCGCTTTCCAACGTCCGGATCGAGGGCATGACGCCGCTCGAACTCAGCGAGGCGCTCTTTACCCGGCACAAGATCCACACCGTGGCGATCGACTGGCACAACGTCCAGAGCGTCCGCGTCACGCCGCACGTTTATACGGTCACGGACGACCTTGATCGGTTTGTTGCCGCCCTTCATCAGATCGCGGACAATCCCGGGCGAAACTGATCGTTCACCGCATGCCGGCGGGACCGTACCTTTGCGCTTTCCCGGCAGATTGGATGAAACGGAAACATGCAGCGGTCGTCTTCAATGATATCCAGGGGTACACGTCCCTGATGCAGGAGAACGAGGCGCATGCCATCCGCATCCGCCAGCGGCACAAGGAGGTCGTGGACCGGCTGACGCGGGATTTCCGGGGTCGCATCATCCAGTACTATGGCGACGGCACGCTGACCGTCTTCGACGAGCCGCTCGACGCGGTTCACTGCGCCCTCAACATGCAGCGGGAGTTCAGCCAGTCGCCCCAGATCCCCCTGCGGATCGGCATCAATGCCGGCGAGATCCTCGAAGGGCCGGATGGCGTCTACGGCGACAGCGTCAACATCGCGAGTCGCATCGAGCGCATGAGCGTGCCGGGTTCCGTGCTCATCTCCGACAAGGTCTACGCGCTCATCCGCGAATGCAAGGACTTCGAGACGCGCGATCTCGGACAGTTCGAGCTGAAGAACGTCCGTCACCCGATGAACATCCACGCGGTCGTGACCGAGGGCCTGAAGGTGCCCGATCCGGTCGAACTGGCCGGCAAGATGGGTTTTAAGGAAAAGACCCTGATGGTCCTGCCGTTCTACAACCTGACCAAGGACCAGGACGACGACTTCTTCAGCGACGGGATTACGGAGCAGATCATCTACGCGCTATCGGGTGTCGACGGGCTCAAGGTCGTGAGCCGAACCTCGTCCTTTACCTATAAGGACAAACAGATCAACCTGCGGCAATTGCACCAAGAGGCGGGCATCGACCATGTCCTCGAGGGCAGCGTG
>CAYMLN010000194.1:0-2470 GCA_964391045.1 uncultured Saprospiraceae bacterium | reverse complement strand
GCCGGCAGGGCAACAAGGTGCGGATCACCGCCCAGCTCATCCATGCGGCCGACGATTTCCAGGTGTGGAGCGAGACGTACAACCGGGAGATGTCCGACGCCTTCCAGGTGCAGGACGAGATCTCCCTGATGATCTCCACCAAGCTGAAGACCGGTTTCCAACAGGCCGTTCGCCGCCCCGAGAAGGCGAAAGAGGAAGAGCCGTCCCTCCAGGCCCAGGTCTTCGAGCACTACCACAAGGGCCGCTATGCCTGGAAGCAGATGGAGACCGGCTACATGGACCAGGCGATCCTGTACTTCCGGCGCGCCCTGGAGCTGGATCCGAATTTCTATCTCGCCTGGGTCGAGCTGGCCAAGGCATGGGCGTACAAGGGCTATTACAATCTCGCGCCGGCCGACGATGCGGCACGCCAGTGCAAGGCTGCCCTTGATCGCGCACTGGACCTCCAGCCCGACCATCCGCAAACCCATGCGGCCAAGGCCTTGTACGAGATGTTCTACGAATGGGACTGGACCTCGGCCCACCATCATCTAAAACAGGCGGCCAAGCAGCAGGAACAGGACAACTTTGTCCTGTTCAACGCCGTCCTCCAGGCGTCGGGCATCTACCTGATGATCGGCAACCACTTCGAGGAAGCCACGGCCATGCTGCGCCGGGCGGCCAAGACGGATCCGCTCAACATCGGGATCCAGCTCGAACTGGCCCGCGTCTTTTTGTACAGCCGCAATTTCCGGAAGGCGGAAGAAGCGATCGAGCAGATCCTTCGCCATCGGTCCGATTTCCTGCCGGCCCATAACCTCAAGGGGTGGATCCTCTTCAGCATGGGGCGGCAGCGGGAAGGCATCGAAGCCTTCGAACATGTCCACCGCCATGCTTCCTTGCCGGCCTACGGCCTGGCCGGCCTGGCGTATGCCTACGCACGCACGTCTCAGCCCAAGTTGGCCGAAGAACGCAAGGAACTCCTCATGTCCGTGAGCCAGGATCTTCCGGCCTATGCCGTGCATTACGACCTGGCGCTGGCCCATCTCGGCGCGCAGGAGTATGGCCCGATGTTCGAGCAGCTCCACCTGGCCGTCAAGGCGCGCATGCCTGCGGTCACCGCATTGGAATGCAATCCCATCTGGGATGAGATCAAGCGATTCAGCGAATACCAGGTGCTTACCCGGCTGGTGTTCGGCGACGGTCAGAGGTTGCCCTTGTAGGGGCAGACGGCGCCATAGGTAAGCTCCTCCGGTTTTGCCTTGCGGATAAACTTGAACCCGTGCTCGAGATAGTCGGCGATGCGGCCCCGGCGCTTTTCATCGATCGAATTGGACGCCGTACGCACTGCCGCGAGGACCTTTTCTTCATTCGCCGCAAAGGCCTTCAGCAGCTCGGCCGACCGGTCGCTGAAATACTCGCCCTGGTACACGCGGTCGAAGGGATGCGTGACGTTCTTGGCCGACGTTTCGCGCCGGTAGCTGGCACCCACGACATTTGAGAAATCGAAATCGTAGGGGATGGAGATGTACTTCCCGGTGGAGGGTTGATAGAACAACTTCGCATTCCGCGAAGCCACAATACTCCAGTCGCGGTTGCCGATAAGGAAATTGAAACCCGCGGTGTGCCCATACGATTCGACCGACAGGGAGTCCGGGGCGACATTGTAGATCTTGCGTTCCTCCAGGCCCAGCCGGCGCTCGATGTCCTTGTCCGATTCGAGGAGGAATCCATACGTCGTGAAACAGGATCCCGGATTGGCCTGGTCGCAGTAGGTGACTTCCGCCCAGACCGTCCGATAGGCGAAGTCGGTCATGGCGGCATAGGCCTGGTAGCACAGCCGCTCTTCCTGGAGGTTCTCGATGCCTTCTTCGCCGTCGACGCAATGGGTGACGAGCTTGTATTCATCCGTCCCCGAAAAACCGAGGTCGCGCAGGTCGCCTTTCTTGAGGTTGAGCTGGAGCGGCGGCATGGCCGTGCACTTCATCCGCCTGAATTTACCCCGGAGGTTGAGCGTCATTTCCTTCAATTCGAGCAGCCAGGTATCCCCGTGGCCGATCGAGATGAGAGCCCCGATCTCCTCCCGGTTGGTCCGGTACAGCGAGTCGAACGGATAGGTCAGCCGGATCCGGACATCCTCGCGTTCGTAGAGCGCATCGAAGAGCGAAGGCTTGCGGTCCTGGGCCGTCACCGATGCAGGAAAAAGTGCTGCCAGGCAGGAAAAACAAAGGAGGATGGATCGAAACATGCCGCAAGTACCAAATCGAATTCGGGAACAAATACCCGTCCGGGTAAAAATATTGTTAAGCGTTAGAAATTCAAAATTAGTTTTGCAAGATGCTATGGGCCATCCTGTTGGGGAGCTGGCTGTTGACAAGTGGCAACGGGCAGCCCGCCGGGAACAACGAGAAACCGCAAAACATCATCCTCCTCATCGGGGACGGGATGGGGTTGGCGCATTTGGCCCTCGGTGAATACTTGCACAGGCCGC
>CAYMLN010000193.1:0-5375 GCA_964391045.1 uncultured Saprospiraceae bacterium | reverse complement strand
CGGAGAGTTCGATGGCCGTACTCTACGATCTCGTCTCCGGATCCGGTCAGGCAGACGAATGGCTCGCCAATACGGTTGTCATCCTTGACCCATGCCTCAATCCGGACGGCTATGTGCGGTTTTCCCAATGGAGCAACAGGGTGACGTCATCACCGCCGAACCCGAATCCGGCGAGCCGCGAGCATCAGGAGGCCTGGCCGTCCGGACGGTCAAATCATTATCAGTTCGACCTCAACCGGGACTGGGCGTGGCTGACCCAACAGGAGTCACGCGCGCGTATTGCCTTTTATCTCCAATGGATGCCGCAGGTGCATGCCGATATCCATGAGTTCACCGGGCAGGCGCCGTATTATTTCCCGCCGGCGGCAAAGCCGTATCACCCTGCGCTTACATCCTGGCAGGTCGAATTCCAGGAAAAGGTCGGGCGCAATCATGCGCGTTATTTCGATGCGGCAGGGTGGGGGTATTTCACGCGAGAACGGTACGATCTGTTTTATCCATCATATGGGGATACGTATCCGGCGTATTCCGGGGCGATCGGCATGACCTACGAGCAGGGCGGCGGCGGGTTTGCCAACGTGGCCGTGCTGCGGGAGAATGGCGACACGCTCACGCTGGCCGACAGGATCGAGCATCACCGCGTGGCCTCGCTGTCGACCGTGGAGGTCAGTGCACAGCACGCGGCGGACCTCGTGCGGGCCTTCGAGGCGTATTACCGGCCCGGTGAGCAAGGCGCCGCAGGCGCGCCGGTGCAATATGTGATTTCGTCGTCTAATCCGGCCGCGAAGCTGGACGCGATGACGGACCTGTTGGACAAACACAGGATCACGTATGGACAGGCGGCATCGGCGCAGAAGGGACTGAAGGGATTCGGGTACCGGTCAGGAAGCGAGATGACGTTTGACGTCGCGGCCGGCGACCTCGTGATCTCGACGGCCCAGCCTCGCGGTGTGCTCGTGCGCGTGCTGTTTGAACCTGAACCGGAACTGGAAGACTCACTTACCTATGACATCACGGCGTGGAGCCTGCCGATGGCCTATGGCCTTGACGCGTATGTCACGGATGCGGCAATCGCGCAGGCGACGTGGATGAACGAGCGGCGCGTTGCCGCGCGTGTCGATCGATCGCCCTATGCGTTTGCCATCCCGTGGGGTTCTCTCGCCGTGGCCCGGGCCGTCGCCGGCCTCATGCAAGAGGGCGTCGTTGGACGTTATGCCCTGGAGTCGTTCTCGAGCGCCGGCGTTTCTTATCCTGCCGGGACGGTACTGATCCTCAAGGCTGACAACCGCCATGTTGACGGCCTCGATGATGTTGTTCGGGAGGTGCTTGGTGAGGAAGGAATGCAGGCTGGCGAACTCTTCTCGGGTTTCATGGACCAGGGAAAGGACCTCGGGTCGTATAGTTATCCGCTCTTGCGCGCGCCGAGTGTCATGACACTCGCGGGACCTTCAGTCAGTACGTACAACATGGGGGAGATCTGGCATTTCTTCGAGGAGGAGTTGGCCTATCCGGTCGACATCGTGATGCTTGATGATCTGGACGGCGTCTCGCTTGATGCATACAACGTGATCGTCTTGCCGGAGGGATATTATTCGCTCTCTTCCTCCTTTAGCGAGCGCCTCGGCGAATGGGTCGCCGACGGAGGTACGCTCATCGCGCTCGGTTCGGCCAACCAGAAGCTGGCCGGGCGGGCGGGTTTTGACCTCAAGTATCAGCGGGATACACAGGCGGATTCCTTACGCCGCGAGGAGGTGGCACATTATCCGGATGAGTTCGGCTCGGATGACCGGCAGGCCATCTCGGACGATATCCCGGGTGCCATTTTCCGCACCGCGCAGGACAGCACGCATCCGCTTTCGTTTGGTTTAGGCACGCCCTATTTTACGCTCAAGACAAGTCCGTCTGCATATGCCCGACTGCCCCGGGGCAATGCGCTATGGCTGGACGATGCACCCACCCATTATGGTTTTGCCGGATACCGGGCCAGGCAGGCCATCCGGAACACGCTCGTCGCCGGCCGGCAGGCGAAAGGCGGCGGACAGGTGATCTACCTCGTCGACAATCCGTTGTTCCGTTCGTTCTGGTACGAGGGAAAAGTATTGTTTGCCAACGCGCTTTTCTTCTGAACGGCTGAGGTCCGGTCGGTATGACGATGGCATCCGGGGTGAGGGAGCGTGCGTTCCGCTTCGGGTTGCTTATTTGCAGAAAAAAATATCTTTAGCGCGAAGCGCGCGATCCGCATGTGCGAGGCACAACATCGGGTCGTCTGGTACTTTATCAAGCACAGTCAATAATCCGATACCCACATGAAGCAAATCACCACCGCTGTATTCGCCTTCCTTTGCCTGTTCGGTTGGCCGGCGATCTCCATCGCACAGGATGCCGCTGCGGCCCCGCAAGGGCTGGACGAGAAGATCAACGCCTGGTTCCTGCCCATCGCCGAGGCATGGGAACGCATCGTGCTGGCTTCACTGTCGCTGGGCGGTGTCCAGGTGCCGGTCGTGGTGATCCTGCTGGTCGGCGGGGCCTTCTTTTTCACGCTGGCGTTTTCATTTGTCAACATCCGCAAATTTCCATTGGCGGTGCGCGTCGTCCGCGGCAAGTATGACGGCATGGAAAAACATGCGTTGGTCAAGGGGGCAGAGGAGGAACTCAATATCGTCGAAGGAGACATCCCGCATACCATTCGTGACGAATCCCATACCGGCGAGGTCAATCACTTCCAGGCGCTCGCCACGGCAGTGTCAGGTACCGTGGGCCTGGGGAATATCGCGGGTGTGGCCGTCGCCATCGCGGTCGGCGGGCCCGGCGCGACGTTCTGGATGATCGTCTGCGGCCTGTTGGGCATGTCGACGAAATTCGTGGAATGCACGCTCGGCGTCACCTATCGGGATATCGATGCCCGTGGCGTCGTCCATGGTGGCCCGATGTATTACCTGCGCCGGGGTCTCGAAGCCCGGGGCTGGGCCGGGGCCGGTAAGGTGATGGCCTTCATCTTTGCGGTGCTCTGCGTCGGCGCCTCGTTTGGCGGCGGCAATGCGTTCCAGTCCAACCAGGCGGCTGCCCAGCTGGCCGGACTCTTTAATATGACCGGCGGATCGTCGGGCTTTATCATCGGGCTGGTCCTCGCCTTCATCGTCGGCATCGTGATCATCGGCGGCATCCGGCGCATTGCCAACGTAACGGAGAAGGTCGTACCGATCATGGCTGTCCTCTACGTGCTGGCCTCCCTGGTGATCATCTTCTACAATTACGACTTCATTGACGATGCGATCAGCATGATCATCACGGAAGCATTCAATCCCCGCGCCACCGTCGGCGGGATGATCGGCGTATTGATCACCGGATTCCGCCGGGCGGCCTTTTCGAACGAGGCCGGAGCAGGTTCTGCCTCGATCGCCCACTCGGCCGTCAAGACGCGTTATCCCGCCTCCGAGGGCATTGTGGCGCTCCTTGAGCCATTTATCGATACCGTCGTGATCTGTACGATGACGGCCCTCGTGATCATCATGTTCAACCGGGATGGCGCCTTTGTGTATGGCGGCGACGGGTCGGGCAATGTCGTCCTGGGGGCTACAGGGCAAAATGTCGGCGGTGTGGATCTTACGACGCTCGCCTACGACAGCGTTATCCCGCACTTCTCGTATGTATTGACCATCGCGATCGTCCTCTTTGCCATCTCCACCATGATCTCCTGGTCGTATTATGGCCTGCAGGCCTGGAAATACCTCTTTGGCCGGGGCAAGACCTCGGATCTGGTCTACAAGGTGCTGTTTCTCGTCTTCGTCGTCATCGGGGCATCCGCCACGCTGGATGCGGTCATTCGCTTTTCCGATGCCATGATCCTGGCGATGGTGTTCCCCAACATGATCGGGCTGCTGCTGCTGTTCCCTCGCGTCCGGGAAGAATTGACAAAGTACCTGAAGGCCATTGCCGGGTTTGAGAACCGGACGACCGGGAACGGCTGATTCGGGTCCCGGCTCGATTTTCGAGGGACTATTCCGGGAACAGAACGGCTGGTTTACCTTTGAACGTACTGCCCGAGGGGATCGTCATGCGCGGCTCCGACAGGTGACAGGTTCGGTTTCTTTTTCGTCCAAACCAAGGTAAATCACCCGTATGAAAAAATGGTCGTTGGCCGTGATGGCCCTCGTGTGCGCCGCGCTTTGCGGTAATTCCCTTTCGGCCCAGGCTGCTGCCCAGGGCCTCGATGAAAAGATCAATGCATGGTTCCTGCCCATCGCCGATTGGTGGGAGGGCCTGATCCTCGCCTCGCTGGACATCGGCGGCGTGTCCATACCGGTGGTGGTCATGTTGCTGGTTGGCGGAGCTTTCTTCTTTACCCTGTACTTCTCGTTCGTCAACATTCGCAGGTTCCCGCTCGCCATCAAGGTGGTCCGCGGGCATTATGACGGCCTCGAACACGGCGACCTCGTCAAGGGCGCCGATGAAATGGTCAACGTGGTCGATGGCGACATCAAGGATACCATCAAGGACGAATCCCATCACGGCGAGGTCAGTCACTTCCAGGCCCTTGCAACGGCTGTGTCGGGGACGGTAGGCCTCGGCAATATCGCCGGTGTCGCGGTGGCCATCGCGGTCGGCGGACCCGGCGCCACGTTCTGGATGATCGTATGCGGCCTGCTCGGCATGTCGACCAAGTTTGTCGAATGTACACTCGGTGTCACGTATCGCGACATTGATGGTCGTGGCGTGGTGCACGGCGGCCCGATGTACTACCTCAAGCGCGGGTTTGAGGACCGGGGGTGGAAAACTGCCGGGAAATGGCTGGCACTGCTGTTCGCCGTGCTTTGCGTTGGCGCTTCATTTGGTGGAGGGAATGCCTTCCAGGCCAACCAGGCGGCTGCCCAGATATCCGGCATGTTCGGTTTGTCAGGGGGGTCTTCGGGTTTCTATATCGGGCTCGGGCTCGCGGTTTTCGTCGGCATCATCATCGTGGGGGGGATCAAGCGGATCGCCTCCGTAACGGAAAAGATGGTGCCGCTGATGGCGATCATTTATATCCTGGCTTCGCTCGTGATCATCGGCGCCAATTATGATTTTATCGACGATGCGATCAGCATGATCTTCGTCGAGGCGTTCTCGCCACGAGCAACCGTCGGCGGCATGATCGGCGTGCTGATCACAGGCTTCCGCCGCGCGGCTTTCTCCAACGAGGCCGGCGCAGGTTCCGCGTCGATCGCACACTCCGCAGTCAAGACGAAGTATCCCGCCTCGGAGGGCATCGTGGCCCTGCTGGAGCCCTTCATCGATACCGTGGTCATCTGCACGCTCACCGCACTGGTGATCATCATGTTCAACCGCGAAGGCCTCTTTGTCTACGGCGGCGACGGCGCGGGAGTGGCGGCGGATCC
>CAYMLN010000192.1:4923-5378 GCA_964391045.1 uncultured Saprospiraceae bacterium | reverse complement strand
AGGTTCGTTTCCAAGCTTATGATTGCTCATTAAGTACTCATCAGCACGTTCTACCTGCGGACAGGACGTGCTGATTTTTTATTTTGCTATGAGGAAGTTGCTCTCGATCATACTGGCGACGGGGCATATAGTGCTTTTGGGTCAGAATCTTGTTCCCAACCCGGGATTTGATACCTTGATCTGGTGTCCAGACGACCTTTCACAGATTTCTGCTGCCGTAGATTGGGTGAGCGCAAGTAATGGTACTCCAGACCTTTACAACGAATGCTCCCTTGACGACAGGCTTTGGGTGCCATACGCAGGAAGATATTTCGATAGTTATCAAGTACAGCGTAGCGGAGGAGGATATGCTGGCATTTTAGTCTACAGCAATGCTGGATTCATCCGTGAATATGTAATGTGCCCGCTTACCGAGTCGATGCAATCGGAAAAGGATTACTATGTCGAGTTCTATG
>CAYMLN010000192.1:0-4913 GCA_964391045.1 uncultured Saprospiraceae bacterium | reverse complement strand
CCAGATATTAGCCCAATGGGATTTTGGTGTTATACCGATGCGATTGGACTAGCATTTAGTGGTAGTGAATTTTACAAGGAATTACTTCCTTGGGAAGTATTGCCGCTTGAGCCTGCGATTGAGCATCGGGGGACATTTGTCACCGATACCTCTGGTTGGACCCGCATCAGTGGTTGCTATCGAGCAACAGGGACTGAACGGTATGTGATCATTGGCAATTTCAGGACCGAGACTGAGACAATGGCTATTATAGAGGATGTAAATGTGTGGCCATATGCGAGTTTTTTTTATTTAGAGGACGTGCTGATTGCCAAGTTTGATCCCCTGCCCGACACCGTGTTGTTGTGCCCGGGTGAGGCGGTCCGCCTGAATGCGGGATTCATGGACGGTGCCTATGAGTGGAGTACGGGGGCACAGGATTCGGTCATCACGGTCGACAAATCTGGGACATACACAGTAGAGGTGTTTATGGACAATTGCGTCTTGCGCGACGCGGTAGTGGTGCTGGATGTTGCGGATGTGACGGGCTTTCCGGCCGATACCGTGGTCTGCGCCGGCGGGGCCCATCTCCTGTCTGCCCCGGTGTATGGTGAATATGCCTGGTCAACCGGCGAGACCAGCGGTTCGATTTCAGTGTCCGGCGGGGGCTGGTATGGACTCACAGTGACCAACCCATGCGGGGTGTATGATTTCGGGACGACGGTCCACGTTGAGATCTGTGACTGTCAGTGGTATGCGCCGAATGTGATCAGCCTCAACCGGGATGGCCTGAATGAAACGCTGGAGCTATCGCCCCGGTGCGATTTTCCCCATTCGATCGATCGTTTTGAATTGTTTGATAGGTGGGGAAACAGGGTGCATGCGGATGACCGTCCGGACATGGCCAGGTGGACTGGAACCTACCCGGACGGCACATTTGCACCTGCCGGTGTCTATGTATGGCGGCTCCTCTATACCTATGTCCGGGATGGCATCGAGCGCAAGGAAGTAGTGACCGGGGATATTACGGTATTGCGGTAATCACGGATGACGGCCACGGGACATCAGCAAGCGATAGTGCTCATCATGTTCGCCTTGATAGGGTTGGGGACTGTTTGTATCCAGGCACAACCGGACCCACGACATCCGGGCTGCGGAAACGCTGTCCTTCTTCCGCCGCCGCCCTCAGATCCGCCGTACCTTAAGCATGGTTGGAAAATGGATCCGGGGCATCTAACTACGCGCACTGTGCCTGTCATCCCGGTCGTCGTGCATGTCGTCTGGAAAGACAAGCAAGAGAATGTTTCAGACGAACGGATCTTTTCCCAACTGGAAGCATTGAACCGGGATTTTGGGGGGAGGAATGTCGATCTCGTCCGGCTTCCGGCTGCGTTCAGCGCATTCCGCGCCACGCAGGAGATCCGGTTCTGCCTGGCTACCCGGGCACCTGACGGACGTCCTTCCTCCGGGGTGCAGCGTCGGCATACGGACATACCCGGCATTGGCTTGCGGGAGGAATTGTTCCATTCGGATTTGGGCGGACTGGATGCCTGGGATACGAAGAAGTACCTGAATATCTGGGTGGCTGACACCGGTGATGACATTACGGGTTATGGCATCTATCCTGAGTTTGCGGATACGGTCAGGGATGGGATCGTCGTGAATGCGAAATATTTCGGCCTCGAGGCGGGTGCAGGGCCATATGACCTTGGACGGGTCGCGGTTCACGAAGCAGGACACTACCTGGGGCTGAGTCATCCCTGGGGAGATGCCGAAAATTGCCAGTCGGACGATGGCGTCGAGGATACGCCGCTCCAACGTTCACCGTATCATGGATGCCCCGCGTATCCGCAGTTTTCGTGCGGGCAATCCAACATGTTCATGAACTTCATGGACTATGTGGATGATGCCTGCATGGTTTTCTTTACCGAAGGCCAGATGAATGTCATGCTGGATGTGCTGGAGCACTATCGTTCCGGACTATTGGGTAACGATGACGTATGCACGGGCGAAGTGTTGCCGGAGCTTCTTGACTTCAGGATCTTTCCAAACCCGACCGCCTCATCGATCACGATTGAAGCCCTGGACCCGCTCGCCCATTTCCCCGATATCGCCGTATACGATGCCGTGGGAAGACGTGTGCGGCGGATCGGGGCAGCAGGGCAACACATAGTTGTTATCGACATGACGGGGCTGCCTCAGGGTGTCTATTTCATACGTGTCGGGAGCGCGTCGAAGTCGTTTGTATTGTTGAGATAGTCAGGTGCGCTGTGTACTACGTTTCTCCATGCGAAAAGGGGTAAACGGCAAACGGCGAAAGGTGAACGGCCTGCAGGGTTACGCATCGTGAAGGCGAGGTAAGTCCTTGGTAAAGCTCCTCGCGAGAAGGGGCGAAAAGCAAAGGGCAAACTTGATCCCGTGTTGGTTGAACCCTATTTATCCGGCCACTGGACTTCTTTGCATTACACCTTAACCGTTACGCCTTACACGCCTTTAAACACTTAAACATTTAAACACTTAAACACGTAACCATTTTACCGTTCAAACAAAGGCGATGCGCCAACCACATCAACCACAGTTTTTAGCTTTTAACTTTTAGCTTTTACTTTTTAAACCCCGCCCACCCGATCGCCCCCTTCCCCCACCGCTTCCGGATGTGGTCAAGCTGCTGCAGCAGCGAGATCTCCTCCTGCGTGTCGTCGAAGAGGTCGAGCTGGATGTTGCCGGCGACGAGGTGGCTGAACTTGATGCCGATGAGGCGGATGAGCTGGCGGCGCTCGTAGAGCTGGTCGAAGAGCTCGAACGCATGGTTGAGCAGCGTGCGCGTCTGGGCCGTATACGAGATGCGCCGTTGCTTCGTGTAGGTGTTGAAGTCGGCGTAGCGGATCTTGACCGTGATGCAACTCGTGAGGCGGTTGTCCTTGCGGAGCTCGAAGGCGAGCTCGTCGACCAGGGCGCCGAGGAGGCCGCGGATAAACTTCATGTCGAGCGTGTCCTCGCCGAGCGTGCGCTCCTTCGACATCGACTTCTGTTCGTGGTACGGCACGACGGGCCGGCGGTCGATCGCGTTGGCGCTTTCCCAGAGGTAGTCGCCGTTCTGGCCGAACTCGCGGGCGAGCAGCGGCTTCGGGATGTCGCGGAGGACGCGGATCGTCCGCACGCCCATGAAGCTGAGCTTCTTGTACGTCTCCTTCCCGACGCCGGGGATCTTGCCCGTCGACAGCGGCGCGAGGAATTCGCGCTCCTCGCCGGTCGGCACCTCGCACATGCCGTTGGGCTTGACCTCGCCGGTGCCCACCTTCGAGACGAGCTTGTTGACCGACAATGCGCACGAGATCGGCAGGCCGGTCTCCCGCATGATCTGCTGCCGCAGTTCGCCCGACCACTTGTAGCACCCGAAGTACCGGTCCATCCCTGTGAGGTCGAGGTAGAACTCGTCGATCGATGCCTTCTCGAACACCGGCGCCTCCGTCTCGATGATGTCCGTCACCAGGCCGGAGTATTTCGAGTAGGCATCCATGTCGCCCCGCAGGACGATCGCCTCGGGGCAGAGGCGGAGGGCCATCTTGACCGGCATGGCCGAATGCACGCCGAAGCGCCGCGCCTCGTAGCTGCACGACGCCACGACGCCCCGCCCGCCCATCCCGCCGATGATGAGCGGCTTGCCCTTCAGGCTGCTGTCCCGGAGGCATTCGACCGACACGAAAAACGAGTCGAGGTCGAGGTGGAGCACGGCGCGGTCGTACATGCGACCAAAAATACGGCATTTACTGACGTATATTACGACAGTAATAAGTGAAAAGCTAAAAGCTAAAAACTAAAAGTTTGATTGTCAGTCTGTGGGCTCCCGGTGTGTCATAAATGGTTCCCATAAGACATGGCACCTTGAAATCGCTATCGGGAGGATGCCCTAATCTGCGCCTCTGTGGGAACCAAACGGTCAACGGCAAACGGTCAACGGCGAACGGAAAAGGGGTGAACGGCAAACGGCGAACGGAAAAGGGGTGAACGGCGAACGGCGAACGGCCCGTCAGGGCAATTGAGGTTAAAGTGGAGAAAAGCCGGGTAAAATTCCGCCTTCTCCGTTTCCCAGAAAACCGAGTATCATGAAAAAGCGCATATGTATCCGTTTGCTCGTGTGCCGGTTAGGCCCGGATGGATCCTTTGTCCCGCCGTTTGCCGTTTACCATTTGCCGTTCACCCCTAACTCATTGAGCGCGACCGTCTCCCGGGCCAAATTTTTCCCATAAAAGACGCGAATATTCCCCGGAAGCTTTACCTTTGCCCTCCGTTTTATAACCATACTCAACATGGCTCATCACAAATCTGCCAAGAAGCGGATCAAGCAGGACGCGATCAAGAAGCTGCGCAACCGCTATTACAAGAAGTCCGCCCGGACCTCCATCATGAAGCTCCGCGCCATGACGGAAAAGGGCGAAGCCCAGCAGTTCCTGCCCAAGGTGATCAGCATGATCGACAAGCTCGCCAAGCGCAATCTTTGGCACAAGAATAAAGCCTCCAACCTGAAGTCATCCCTGATGAAGCAGGTGGCTCATCTCTGACACACCCATTAAAGGCTCCTAGAGAGAATTGCCTAAAGGCGACAAGGCTGACCGCAAGGTCAGCCTTTCCTTTTTGTGCCCGGGCCGTCCACGCCCCCGGCTTACCAGCTGCCCTGCTTCGGCTCGAGGGCCTCGATCTCCTTGGCCACGGCGGCCGCTTCGGCATACTTCCGGTCGCTTTCCGCGCGGTTGATGTGCGAAAGCCGGTAGGCCTCCTCCAGGAGTTCCTTATGCCGGGCCTCCAGCCGCTCGGCCTTCGATTTCTTCTTGAAAAAACTGAACATGACGGATAAGATCTTGGATACGCAAGATCAAACTGTCGATGCCTGAAATAGGTTGACAATTTTGCCTTACTTAAAGATGATCATCATC
>CAYMLN010000191.1:0-5381 GCA_964391045.1 uncultured Saprospiraceae bacterium | reverse complement strand
ATGGCAGCCCTATTACATCGAAGGCCTGCCTGAAGGCGACAACACGATCAAGCTGAGCCTGCTTGACACGGCCGGGAATCTCGTCAACGCGCCGCTCAATCCGGTGACCCGGACCTTCCAGATCGAAAAAACGCCCAAGGCGAATTAAAGGAACGTTTATCTTTGCGCTCCGCTTGCAAAACCTGTTCGCAGGGTGCGCAACGATGGATGGTGGTTGTAGCTCAGTTGGTTAGAGCGCCAGATTGTGGCTCTGGAGGTCGTCGGTTCGAGCCCGATCTTCCACCCTTCCGAAAGGCCCGTCCGATGAGGACGGGCTTTTTTATTCCCCGTAGCCGAGAAACGCCAGGAAATCGCCCACCACGAAGCTGCTGCCGCCCACGAAGACGAGGTCGTCCGGGTCGGCCGCCGCCAGCGCCGCGGCATAGGCTGCCCCGACCGAGCCATACGCCTCCCCTTCGCGACCCAATCGGCCGGCTTCTTCCTTTACCGCTTCGACCGGTTTCCGGCGGGGGATGTCCGGCGCACACCAGTAAAACTTGTCGTCCGCCGGAAAGGCCTCCACTACCGGTGCGATGTCCTTATCCGACACAAACCCGAGCACAAAGTGCCGTTGACGGGCCGGCAGGCCCAGGAGTCGCGGCAGCATGGCCTGCATGCCGTGCATGTTGTGCGCCGCATCGGTGATGACCGTGGGGCGCTCACGCAGCCGCATCCACCGGCCGATCATGCCGGTAAGCCCCTTGACGTCAGCGAGCCCGCGACGAACAGCGTCATCCGGAAGCATTTGATCGGGATACGTTTTATTCCATTGGTAAACGGCCTCCAATACTGTTCGGATGTTCTGCCGCTGGTACGGCCCGGTCATGTCCGTCTGCAGGTGGTCCATCCAGTGGCGACGCCCGGCCTGCACGGACCACGCGACGTGATCGGCCGTCTCCATTTCCTTCCGGACACGGATATGCCGGCAGGCAAACGAGATCGACGCACCGCGGGCCCCGGCAGTCTTCCTGAACACGGGAGCTGTCTCCGCGTTCCACTCGCCGATGACGACGGGAATATCCGGCTTGATGATCCCGGCCTTTTCGCCGGCGATGGCCTCGAGCGTATGGCCCAGCATCTGCATGTGATCGAAGCCGATGTTCGTGATGACCGAGAGCCTTGGCGTGATGATGTTGGTGGAATCGAGGCGTCCGCCCAGTCCCGTCTCGATGATGGCGATGTCGACCCGTTCCCGGCGAAAATGATCGAAGGCCATGGCCACCGTCATCTCGAAGAATGATGGCCGTATTTCAGCCCACCCGGCCTTGTGGGCCTCGACAAAGTCGATGACGGCATCACGGCCGATCATCGCCCCGTCGATCCGTATGCGCTCGCGGAAATCGACATAGTGCGGCGACGTGTACAGGCCGGTCTTCCAGCCCGCGGCCCGGAAGATGGCGGCCAGCATGTGCGACGTGCTGCCCTTGCCGTTGGTCCCGGCGACATGCACTGTGGGAAAGGCATCCTGGGGATCGCCGAGCAGCGCGCACAGCTTGCGGATATTCGTCAGGTCCTTCTTGAAGGCTTCCGCCCCGATGCGCTGGTACATCGGCAGCGCCTGATAGAGCCAGTCCAGTGTTTCCGCGTAGGTCATGCCGCCCCTCCCCTGTTGTTTTTAGTACCTTCAGCGCAAAGATGAGAAACATGCGCCTGACCGGTACCCTCCTGCTCCTCGCGAGCCTCTTCTTCGCCTGCAAGTCATCCGCCCCTGTCGACGAGTCGCCCATTTCGGAAGCCGTATTCCGCCGTCACGTCGCCACGCTGTCGGATGACAGCTTCCTTGGCCGCAAGCCCTTCACCGCGGGCGAGACGAAGACTGTCGACTATCTCGTCGGCGAAGCGAAGCGTATCGGCCTTTCGCCGGGCAACGTGGACAGCTATACGCAGGATGTGCCGCTTGTCGAGATCACCGGGCATGCCGACTCCGTTCTCCGCCTCGACGGGGCCAAGCCGATGGCGCTTCAACTGTCGAAGGACTATGTCGCCTACACCCAGCGCGTGACGGATTCCGTGCGACTTGCCGGGTCGGAACTCGTGTTTTGCGGTTACGGCATCGTGGCGCCCGAATACAACTGGAACGATTACGAAGGCCTCGACATGAAGGGCAAGACGGCCATCGTCCTGGTCAACGATCCCGGACTCGGCAGCGAGGACTCTACCTTTTTCAAGGGCAACACCATGACCTATTACGGGCGGTGGACGTACAAGTACGAAGAAGCGGCCCGCCAGGGCGCCGCTGCCGTGCTGATCGTCCATGAAACCACGATGGCCGGCTATCCCTGGGCGGTCGTCCAGGGCTCGGGCAGCGGCGCGAAGCTCAACCTCGAGAACCTCGGCTATACCCCGTGCGAGATGCAGGGATGGATCTCGCTCGATGCGGCCAAGACCTTGTTCGCGAATTCAGGCCTGGACCTCCAGGCGACAATGATGGCTGCGCGTAAACCCGGCTTCAAGGCGATCCCCCTGCCATACACACTCAGCGGCGGCGTGCGCAACACGATCGCCCGAAACGTTTCCAAGAATGTTATCGCGATGCTGCCCGGCACGACACGGCCGGAGGAGTACATTATCTATTCGGCCCACTGGGATCACCTGGGCGTCGGCATACCGGTCGAAGGCGACTCGATCTACAACGGTGCGGTGGACAATGCCTCGGGCACGGCCGCGCTCCTCACCATCGCCGAGGCGATGAAGAAGGCCGGCGACAACGCCCGCACGGTGGTCTTCCTGTGGGTCACGGCGGAAGAGCAGGGCCTGCTCGGCTCGGCCTACTATGCCGCGCATCCGGTCTTCCCGCCAGCCTGGACCGTGGCCAACCTGAACATGGACGGCCTCTCGGATTACGGGCCGATGAAGGATTTCAGCGTCGTCGGCTATGGCCAGAGCGAGATGCAGGATTATGCAAAACGCTGGGTGGAAAAGCAGGGCCGCTACATAATGGCCGATCCCGAACCCCAGAAGGGCTATTTCTTCCGGTCAGACCATTTCCATTTTGCCAAAGTGGGCATTCCCGCCCTTTACGGGAAGGGCAATTATGAACATGCCACGGAAGGAAAGGACAAGGCCAAGGAATTATCGGATGCCTATCGCACCGAACGGTATCACCAGCCTTCGGATGAATATGACGAAACCGCTTACCTGGTCGACGGCATGCTCCAGGATGCGGAGCTCTTTTACCACATCGGACGCGACCTGGCCAACAGCGACATGTGGCCGAAATGGTATGACGGATCCGAGTTCAAGGCTGCGCGCGATGCGCAGGGAAAATAAACCGGGTCAGGGCTTGACCATGTTGAGCGTCTCCTTCTGGAAGACCATCAGCGGGATGGCCTGCTGGTAGGACAGTTCCTTCGCGCGGTTCTTCTCGAACAACTCATCGAACCATGACCGCCGCTCGGAGAGGATGGCCAGCAGGTCGATCCGCTGCTCGGCGGCGAGCTTCTCGAGCGCGGCATTGACGTCGTTGGACGAGAGGCAATGCTTGACGATCGTCTTGTCGTGGGCCCACTGTGCGCAAAACTTCTCCATCTCGGCCTTTCCTGCACCATCGGCCGAATCGTCGATGTGGATGATGTGCAACTGGCGGCTGCCGAGCTGGTCGCGCATCTTGCGCATGATGTCCACGATCTTGGCGTCCTCCGGCGTGAAGCGGGTGGCGACGCCGAGGTGGTCGAGCGCACCGTCGAACTTCGCCTTTTGCGGCACGACGATAACGGGACAATGCGCCTCCTCGAGGATCTTGCCGGACACCGTGCCGAAGAAGAAGGCTTCCATGGCACCGGCGCCCGTCGCGCCCATGACGATCAGGTCGGCCTTGTTCTTGTTGGCCGTGCGGAGGATCGCCGAGACCGGCGCGCCTTCCTCGAGCACGTGGACCATCGGGATATGGTAGTACCCGTTGTCCGAGGCGATGTCGCGCAGCAGCGGGATCTCGTCCTCGTAGTTCTCGAAGATCTCGAGGTCGATGCTGTCGTAGACCTCCCGCAGCGTATTGGGCAGGTTGAAATTGCTGATGTCGGGCCGGTCAAACGCATGGAGGGTGATCATCGAGGCCCCCAGCCTGTCGGCGACATTGAGGGCAAAGAGGAATGCGTTTTCGGCGGCGTCGGAAAAGTCCGTCGGATAAAGGATCTTTTTCATGATCGGTTTTTACCGCCGGGCGACCATCCCGACTGGCAGGTGTTTGATAGCGCGAAAATATCGGAAATCGGACACATGCCCAAGAATCCCGGCCGAACAGTCCCCGAAGCGCTTGCGGACATTGGACCGCTGGAGAATCTCCATACTTTTACTCCATGCGAAAATGGACCTGGGCATTCCTGCTGGCGACCACGGTAACCCTCCTCGGCCTGACCCTTCCCTTCCCGTTCGGCCCGACCACCGGACGCGACCCTGTGCCGGACGTGCAGCGCGTCGCGCATTCCTCGCACTGCGCAGGGTGTCACGGACCTGATCCCGAGGGGTTTGCCATGACCGATGCGGAAGGCAACGACGTGAGCATCCAGGACGACTGGCAGATCAGCATGATGGGCCTGGCAGCCTATGATCCCTTCTGGCGCGCGACCGTGGCGCATGAGACGCATGCGTTCCCGACCCAACAGGCCCATATCGAGGGCGTTTGCCTGTCGTGCCATTCGCCGCTCGGCCATTACCAGTCGAAGCTCAACGGCATGCCATACGATTATGCCACGATGCTCGGCGATTCCCTCGGCCTCGACGGCGTCTCCTGCAGCGCCTGCCACCAGCAGCCGGAAGCGGGTCTCGGCAGCGCATTCTCGGGTCAATATACGCTGGACACATCCCGTGTCCTTTATGGTCCCTACCCCAACCCGTTCCGCGGCCCGATGCAGATCTACGTGCGGTTCGAACCGGAATATGGCGAGCACATTACGTCAAGCGGGATCTGTGCGAGCTGCCACACGCTCATCACTGAAACGCTCGATCCGGCCGGCGAGCCCACGGGCAGCTTTTTCGTCGAGCAGGCGACCTACCACGAATGGCTGAACTCCAACTTTCCGAACACGGGAGAAACCTGCCAGTCCTGCCACATGCCCCAGCTCGAGGAACCGATAGTCATCGCCTCCGGACTGCTGGCCCTCGAAGGTCGCACCCCGTATGGCGTGCATCAGTTCCAGGGCGCGAACACGGCCATGCTCACCCTCATGCGCGACTTCCGGGATGCGCTCGGCCTCCCCGTGCCGGCGGACACCAACACCTGGAACGAATCCATCGCCAACAACCGGGCGAGCCTCGGGCGTGCGGCGACATTGGCAGTCACCGGACCGGACGTGCAGGATGACACGCTGGTCTTTGACGTTTCGCTGACCAACAGGACCGGGCAC
>CAYMLN010000190.1:0-5404 GCA_964391045.1 uncultured Saprospiraceae bacterium | reverse complement strand
GAGGCTGAGCGGGAACGGGAGACGCTTTATAAGATCCTGGATTTTGCCGGCCAGTACTTCGTCCGCCACCTCAACGAGACCGACGAAGGCCGGGAAGCCGGGTTGGGCTATCTCCAGGAGCGCGGGTTCCGCCCCAAGACGATCCAGGCGTTCGGCCTCGGGTACGCCCCCGACCGGTCCGACGGCCTGGTGAGCGAAGCGCTCCGGGCAGGCTACACCCGTGAATTGCTCCAGAAGGCCGGCCTGATGACGCAAAGCGGATATGATTTCTTCCGCCAACGTGTGATCTTCCCCATCCACAACATCTCCGGCACGATCATCGCCTTCGGCGGCCGGCAACTGATCAACCAGAAGAACAGCCCGAAATACCTCAACTCGCCGGAGACGGAGATCTACAATAAGCGGAAGGTGCTGTACGGCATTTTCCAGGCGAAGAAAGCCATCCGCGAGAAGGACGGCTGCTACCTGGTCGAGGGCTATACCGACGTCATCAGCATGGCACAGGCCGGCGTGGAGAATGTCGTGGCCTCGAGCGGCACCGCCCTCACGCCCGACCAGATCCGCCTCATCCGCCGCTATACGCAGCGCATCACCGTCTTGTACGACAGCGATCCCACGGGCATCAAGGCCGCCCTGCGCGGACTCGACCTGATCCTCGAGGAGAACATGGACGTGCGGCTGGCTCTCCTGCCCGAGGGAGAGGATCCCGACTCTTTCGTGAAGAAGAGCGGCCTCAGCGGCTTCGAAGACTATATCGCCAAAAACGCGAAGGACTTCGTCCTCTTCAAGACCAGCCTGCTGCTGCAGGAAGCCGGCACCGACCCCATGCGGCGCGCATCGCTGGTCAAGGACCTCGTGCAGACCCTCGCCCGGATCCCCGAAGCGATCAAGCGGTCAACGTTCATCACCGAGGTCGCTCACCAACTCCGCATGGACGAGCGCCTGCTCGTGCGCGAGACCACCAAGGCCGTTGACGAATGCCTGCGCCAGAAAAAACTGGGCATCCCGTCGGATGTCAACATCGCCGAGCGCGAGGCGCAGCGGCAGCAGATCGACCGCGAGACGAAGAATGTCGACGCGCCGGTCATCTCCCTGCCGGACGCCAACTACGATCATCCGCAGGAGCGCGACATCATCCGCATCCTCGTCAACTATGGCCACAAGACCCTGCCGTCGGACCCGACCGTGACGCTCGCGGCCTACATGATCGACAGCCTCTCCGACGTGCTGGAACATTTCTCAACGGATGTCTACCGCACGATCATCGAGGACTACGTCGCCAAACTGCGAGCAGGCACCGTGCCCGGCATCGAATACTTTGTCAAGCACGCCGACCGCGAGATCCGTACGCTGGCCATCGAGTTGCTCTCGCTGCCTTACGAATATGCACGCTGGGAAGAGAACGAGATGCCCCTCCAGATCCAGCGGCATCCGGACGAGAACTACGAGGCCGACGCCCTGAATGCCATGCTGCGGTTGAAACTGCGGATCATCATGGACCAGATCCGGGAAAACCAGGCGATCATCGACAGCCTGCAGGGCGAGGCCAATGAGGAGGAAATGGCCATCCACGTGCGCATGCACTACGACCTGATCCGGCTCCGGGAGCAGATCACCGGTCACTTCAAGAACGTCGTCCTGAAGGTCTGACCTGCCTTACTTCTTTGCTGTAGTGTCGGCCGAGATCTCGGCGTGATCTTCATTGAGCAACGTCAACACCTCCCGGGTGATATCGTGTTTCTTGTCGGCGAGCAGGATGGGACCGCCCTCGACCTTGCTCAGGATGTAATCATACCCGTCGCGGACGCGGAGTTTTTCCAGTTTCTCCTCGAGGATCTTCTTGAGTTGCTCGTTAATGACGGATGACTCATTCATCATTTCCTTCGCGAGGCGATCCCGCTCCTTGAGCACGGCATCCTGGCGGCCGGCGAGGTATCGCTCCTTTTCCTGCATCTGCTTTGGCGTCAGGGTGCCGCTCTGGGCCTGCTGCTGGTATCCCATGATCTCACGCTCCAACGCTTCACCTTTCTTCTGCAGTTCGGCTTCCAGTTCGCGCTGCCTCGCGTCGAGCTTGTCGGAGGCATCCCGGAAGGCCTTGAAGTTCATCAGGACGGTATCCCCATCCACGTAGGCGATCTTGAGGCCGGAAGCCGGCGCCGACCCTTCGGCGGCCGTGGCGGGGGCTTTCTGGCCGCACGCGGCGATGATGAGGATGACAAGCGGGAGTCCGGCGTACAACAGCGACTTGACCATGGCGGTTTTCTTGATTTAGGGGGCAAAGATAACATTTGCCGCGCCGTTCGGCCGGTACCCGCATACCCGCGAGGCCCGGTCAGGTATGCTCCGCAGGCTTGCCGGGTGTGATGAGGGCGGGCGCCTGCCACCGTTCATGCAGGTAGAAGGCGATGATCGCCAGGACGGTGCCGACGGCCGCGCCGGCCACGACATCCTGGAGGAAGTGCACCATGAGGTATACGCGCGACAATGACGTAGATATAGCGGCGAACAGGGCGATCGCGCTCACCCACGGCCGCGAGACGATCAGGGCGAGAAAGACAAAGAGCGCCCAGGCCGCCATGGAATGGCCCGACGGGAAACTCTGGTGCCCCGTATTCATGTGATAATCGAGGACGTTCATCGGTCCTTCCCAGCCGATGCGGTTCAAATACAAGGAAGGCCGCTCATGGTCGAAGGTCCGCTTGAGCACATACGCGACCACCGTCGCCGCGGCGCCGAGCAGCGGGACGAAGATCATCTTGCGCCAGGAGGTGAGCCACAACAGGACGCCGACGATCACGAAGCCGATCGGCTCGCCGAGCCGGGTGGCGTAATAGAAAAAATAATCGAGGACCGGCGACCGGTGCATCGCCAGCCAGCGAAGGAATGCGCCTTTCTCGAAGACAAGACTGGAGATCGTGCCGGCGAGGATGACGCCGAATACCCAAGCGAGGATCTGCCGTTGGTTAGCGTTCATGCGGCGGCTTTCGTCGGGATGAGCTGGCGGAAGAATGCCTTGATCCGGTCCGGCAAAGACCATTTGGAATCGTTCATCGCCTGCCAGGTGAGCACGGCGGCGATCGCGCTCAGCAGCGCGACGGGCAGCCAGGCCGCGATGACGGGATGGAGGTTCTCCGAGTCGTTGAGCTTCTTGCAACTGATGTTGCTCATGATGAAGAACGTGAAGAAGATGATCGACACGAGGAGCGGATACCCGAAGCCGCCCTTGCGGACGATGGTGCCCATCGGCCCGCCGATCAGCAGCATCACGATACACGCCGCAGCCAGCGAGAACTTCCAGTTGAGCTCGTAGACATGCTTGCGGCGCGTGATCTCCAGCCGGTGGAGCGCCCGCTCGTTGCGGTCGGCGGAGGTCTGCGTGGTCGAGATCCGGCTCGACAACTGCCCGCGATATTCGCGCTTCAGGTCGGGCGGCAAGGCTTCCACGATCGACGTCGCGCCGGCCACCTGCATCGAGTCCAGGAAGGCCATCACGCGCCGGGCCTTGATCGCCATCTTGGACCGTTCGGGATTGGGGCGGATGAGCGTTCCGGGTTGCGCCCTTCCCTGTCTTGCCGTATCGATGTTGGCAGTCGTGTCTGCACCCCGGGCCCCGAGCGCCTTGGCGGCGAGTGCGCGCTTGAGGCGGGCGCTGTCGATGGCCGCCTGTGGCCCCGCATCTTCCACAAAGGCCGGCGCCACGGCCGTATCGCCCCAGATGCCATAAGGCGCCACCCCTTCCTCGCGGGTCTGTCGGATCTGCGCGTCGAGCGTATCGATCTCCGCCGCGATCTGCCGCGCGCTCTTCATCGAATGATGCGACTTCCACTGGTCTTCCTCCGTGCGGTCGAGGTCGAACTCCCCGAGGTCGAACCGGCGCGTCCACTCGCTGAAATGCGTGATCGCAAACGGCAGCCCGTCGGTGCGACCCTGCATCTTCCCCTCGGAATATTGGTAGCCGTCGTACAGCGTCATGACGAATGCGCCGTCGTCGGGCGAAATATACATCCGCCCACGCCGCGCGGTCACGAGGTTGAGCTCGCCCTTGTTGCGCTGCTGGTCGTCGTACACCATGATGTCCTCGATCGTCTCATTGTCCCGATGCTTGGTGCCCACGCGGATCGCATAGCCCTTGAAGTCCTCGTTGAAGACGCCCGGCTCGATGCTCAGCGTCGGCCGCTGGTTGCGGATGTCGTAAAGCCGCGACTGGTACTTGAGGTTGGCGATGGGGATCATCGTGTTCGAACAATAGAACGAGAACCCGGCCACGAGGATGCACACGATGAAGAGGGGGCGCAGGATCCGCGTGAGTGGCACCCCGGCCGACTTGAAGCTGGAGAGCTCATAACGTTCGGCGAGGTTGCCGAGCACCATGACCGACGCCAGCAATACGGCGATCGGCAGTGCGAGCGGAAAGAGGGAAATGGATTTGTAGAAAAACATCTCCATCACGACGAGCGCCCCTACCCCTTTCCCGATGATGTCGTCGATGAAGCGCCACAGGAACTGCATGATCAGCACGAAGAGCGCGATGGAGAACGACATGATGAACGGCGGGACGAAGCTGCTCACGAGCAGCCGGTCCACCTGGCGCCAAAGGCGATCAACGATCGATCTCACCGTCATCGGGTTGCTATCCTGTGCGAAACCGCAAAATTAGGTTTTCGCGGACAGTCCGTGCCCGACCGGGTAAACCGCTGGCCGGACGCGATCAGAAGTCCAGCTTGACCGTCAGCGCCGGCATGATCGGGAGCTGGTCGATCCGCGTATACCGCACGCGGTCGAAGTAGAAGATGTTGGCCCGGTCGTAGACGTTGGTCACGCTGGCCATGAGCTCCAGGCGCGTGTGCTTGCTGAGGTCAAACCACTTCTTGAGCGATACATCAAGGCGGTGGTAGTCGGGCAGCTGGCCGCTGTTGCGGTCCGAGCTGTAGATGATGCCGAGGTCGGGATTGCCAGTGAGCACGTCCGTGCTGATGCCGCCGAGCAGGTCGTAGTTGCCGTAGAAGCCTTGCGTCAGCGTGAAGGGGAAGCCGGAGCCGTAGTTCCAGCGCGCCCCGAGTTCCCACGTGCGACCGATCAACACCGTGGCCAGGAGGTTGATGTTATGCCGGCGTTCGAAATGCGGCGGATACTTCTGCTCGCCGTCGTTGCGGTTGACATAGCCGAGCGAGTATGTGGCGTAGAGGTTGGCCTTGCCGATCGGGCGCTTGACGGTAAAGTCGATGCCGTACGCATTGCCGATTTCCGCGGCAAAGTCGGGATCCTCGCGGGTGAGTTTCTCCCGGTTGATGGCGAGCAACTGGGTGAAGCCCTTGTAGTAGGCCTCGATGTCGATCTCCCAGCCGTTGATCACATCCACCTCGAAGCCGCCCAGGACGTGCCATGCTTTCTGCAACTTCGATTC
>CAYMLN010000189.1:1536-5416 GCA_964391045.1 uncultured Saprospiraceae bacterium | reverse complement strand
TTCTCGGATTACCTGGTGCGGTCGTACAACAAGGACCACATCACGCGCCGCGTGCTCGAAGTGTGGCTCAATGACCTCGCTAGTCAACCCGGCGGACAGCGCCTCATCGACCTGATGATCCACAACGGAAAGGTCCTCTATGCGATGAAACAGCTCATGCCCGCCGCGCCCGACAGTGTCATCATCGACTGGCCGCAAGCGAAGCTCGACTGGGTCGTGCGCAGCGAACGCGAGGTATGGTACCACTTCACCACTGGCGGCTGGCTCTACGAATCGGCCCGCTCGAAGATCCAGAAATACATCGCCCCTGCGCCCCGTTCGCCCGGCATGCCGGAGGAGGCGCCCGGCAACACCGGCTCCTGGCTCGGCTGGCGCATCGTCACGGCCTACATGCGGCGTCATCCCGATACGTCGTTGGAGCAACTCTTTGCCCTGAAGGATGCGCAGAAGCTGATGGACGAGTCGGGGTACCGGCCGCCGAGGGAGTGAGTTGTTTTATGAAGTAGTGTGTAATGTGTAGCCGAAGAGATGCGCGAAGCCCAGGGGCGTGTAATGTGTAACGGTTAATGTGTAAGACAGTGAGGCTTTTGCTGCACGTATCACAAACATCCGGCCCCGGATCTCCCTCGCATTACACCTTACACGTTACACTTTACACGACGCTGGCGGATCTTGACTCACTAAGCCGCAGCGCATGGAATGGCGCATGTGCGAACCCCAGGGACGTGTAATGTGTAACGGTTAATGTGTAAGACAGTGAAGCTTTTGCTGCACGTATCACAAACATCCGGCCCCGGATCTCCCTCGCATTACACCTTACACGTTACACTTTACACGACGCTAGCCGATCTTGATTCGCCAGACTGACGAGAATGAAATGGCGTAGCCATGGGCACTGAACTAGCGCCGGGTTTCAACCCGGCGTTTGGGGTTGCGATCGTTGTCGAAGCGCCGTAGGTGCGAGCCATGAATAGGAACAAATTGCTTGCGTATTGCGCAGCCCGATTCCATGTGTCGTACCTACGGCACTTTTAATGCCGTGGCCATGATCGCCTGTGGGAAAGACAGGGGGAGCGTAATGTGTAACGGTTAATGTGTAAGACAGCGTAGCCCTTGCTTTGCGAATCACAAACATCCGGCCCCGGATCTCCCTTGCATTACACCTTACACGTTACACATTACACGCCTCGGCGAATCGGACAAGAGCGACCTTAGATATTTGTTTTACACTATTTGTTTCCTACTGAAATAAAAGCCCTTACGCCCACCAAATGGACTTTTCGTATTTTTCGCCCACCTAAACTGAATCGTCATGGCACGCGCGATACCCTTGGTCGACCTTGAGCAATTCGTTTCCGGCACGGACGCCGACAAGGCGGCCTTTGTCGGTCAACTGGGGCATGCCTTCCAGGAATACGGCTTCGTGGGCGTCGTGGGGCATGGCATCCCGAAGGATCTCGTGACCCGCTTCTATGCGGAATCGAAGGCCTTCTTCTCCATGCCGGAGGAAGTCAAGCGGAAATACGAGATCGCCGGCCTGGCCGGCCAGCGCGGGTATACGTCTTTCGGCAAGGAGCACGCCAAGCAGAGCAACGTCGGCGACCTGAAGGAATTCTTCCAGATCGGCCAGGAGGTCCCGGCCGGCGATCCGCTCAAGGCGGAGTACCCGGACAATGTGCATGTAGCGGAGACGCCGATGTTTACCCGCACGGGGCTTGAGTTGTACAGGGCCTTCGAAGTCTCGGGCGACCGGCTGCTGCGGGCGATTGCCCTGCACCTGGGCCTCGACGAAGACTATTTTGAGGAAAAAGTGCGCCACGGTAACAGCATTCTGCGGTCGATCCACTACCCCCCGATCACGCAGGAGCCCAGGACGGCCATCCGGTCCGAACAGCATGAGGACATCAACTTGATCACCCTGCTGGTCGGCGCATCGGCCGGCGGCTTGCAGATCCTGGACATGCAGGACCAGTGGCTCGACATCGTGCCCGGCGAGGACGAGATCGTGGTCAACGTCGGTGACATGTTGCAGCGCCTGACCAATAACTTCCTGAAATCGACCACGCATCGCGTCGTCAACCCGCCGCGCGAGGAATGGCACAAGCCACGCCTGTCGATCCCGTTCTTCCTGCACCCGCGCAGTGACATGGACCTCTCGTGCCTTACGGCGACCGTGACGGCGGAGCGTCCGCTCGCGTACGCGCCGATCACCGCGGGCGAGTACCTCAACGAGCGCCTGCGCGAGATCGGGCTCAAGAAATAGGATATAACCCTCAGGCTTCTTCGGGGTCGCGGTCGTCCCACTGCACCTGTCCGTAGGCCCGTCGGGTGCGCAACCGTTCCTTCTGCCGCTCGAGGATCAGCCGGGCGATCGCCCGTGCGGGCGGCTCGTTCGCGAAGTGGAGGGCGGACTGGATCTTGTGCTCTTCCACATCGAGCCGGTACAGCGTGCTGAGCAGCAGGTCAAGCTGATCCCGGATCATCACCTCCACGCGTTCGGTAAAAAGGTCAAGCACGGCCGGATCGTCCAGCACGTCTTCATTGCCCTGCAGGATGGCGGTGAAGGATTCGGGTAGCCGTTCGTCCAGCATGATATCAGGAAACTTCGTTGGGCGCGAGGGGCAGGTCGATCATCTGCAGGATGTCGTCGACATGGCGGCGGTCGTTGGTCAGCCGGGGCACCTTGGCCTGGCTGCCGATCCGACCTTTCTTGTCGAGCCAGCGACGGAAGGTGCCGTCGGGCAGCACGGTCAGGCGCAGCCGTTCGAGGGCCATGCCGTGGAACCGCTTGGCCTCATAGTCGCTGTTGAGTTGCTGCAGCCGCTGGTCGAGCGCATCCGCGAAGGCCTCGACATCGGCAGGCGGGCGTTCGAACTCCACGAGCCACTGGTGCCCGCCGGTACCTTTAAGTGTGAGATAGAACGGCGCGACGGTATAGTCCCGCACCAGTGCGCCGAACGCCAGGGCGGTCTGGGCGATGGCCTTGTCCGTATTGTCGACCATCACCTCCTCCCCGAAGACGTTGATGTACTGCCGGGTCCGGCCGGTGATACAAATGCGGTAAGGATCTTTCGCGGTAAAGGTGACCGTGTCGCCGATCTTGTAGCGCCACAGGCCGCTGTTGGTCGTGATCACGACGGCATAGGGCTTGTCCAGCTCGACGTCGCGCAACGCGACAGCTTCGGGGTCGGCCACGTTCCACTGGCTCTCGGGCAGGAACTCGTATACGATCCCGTTGTCCGGAAACAGCAGCATGCCCTCCTGGCGGTCGGTCGTATCCTGTGCGGCGAAGTAGCCTTCGGACGCATTGTAAATTTCCTGGTAGACAAAGCGGTCCGAGGGGAACAGGGCCTTGAACTGCGCCTCGTAGGGATTGAAGCCCACACCGCCGTGGAGGTAAGCGGCCGCGTGCGGCCACACCTCGAGCATATGCGCCTTGCCCGTGATCTCGAGGATCCGGCGGATGAGGACAAGCGTCCACGTCGGCACGCCGGCCATTACGCCCACGTCCTGTTGGCTGCACTGTCGGGCCATGGCCTCGATCTTGGTGTCCCATTCGGCCATCAGGGCCGTCTTCATGTCCGGCGTGAAGAAGGGCCGGCCGATCCACGGCATGTGATGGAGCATGATGGCGGAGACGTCACCATAGCGGATGTCGGGATGCTCGGTCCGCGAGATGCTGCCGGTCAACACGAGATTCCGGTCGGCGAAGACCCGGATATCGGGATGCCGCTTGTAGAGGAGCGACAGGCTGTACCAGCCCGCGCGCGTATGCGTGTGGTTGAGGTGCTCGGTGGTGACGGGGATAAACTTGCTCTTGTCCTCCGTCGTGCCGGACGACTTCGAGAACCAGGTGACGAGGCCGGGCCAGAGAATGTCG
>CAYMLN010000189.1:0-1526 GCA_964391045.1 uncultured Saprospiraceae bacterium | reverse complement strand
CGGATATCGTCATACTGGACGACAGGTACCTGGCGGGCGTAGGTGGCGTAATCGCGGATGGTGCGAAAGCCGTGCCGGCGGCCCACCTCGGTCGACCGCGCCTTGCGGATGAAGTTCAGGAGCTGGGCATCCTGGTGCTCGTGGATCCGGCGCACGGCCTGCGCCAGCCGCCCGTTGACGTACGTCAGGTAGCTGGCGATGCAGGTGTTGATGATGCTCTTGCGTCTCATACCGGCCGGTAGATGACGGAACGGCCGCCGGTGGCGCGGGGTTCCTCTCGCTAAAATATCAAAAATAGGGCAAGTGGGCCTTCCGGATCACGCGGCCGGCTGCAGGGATTTCATCATGATGTCCCACAGCACCTCGAAGGGGATCATCTCGATCTCGATGTTTTCCCCGGATCCCATGAGGGGTACCGTGCCAAGCTGCTTGCGGAGGTCGGCCGTGTAGCGCTCCGTTCGGATGGGGTTGAAGTCCGCCTTGGTCATCTGGATCACCATCTTGATCATGCAGTTGCTGCGGAACGTATCGTCGCGCCGGAGGTAGCGGTAGGCGTACTGGTTGAGTGAGTCCGTGCGGTCGATGATGGCGCTGTAATCCTTCCGCTTGAGCAGCCAGGCGATGTGGAGGAGGATGATGCTGATGTTGATCCCGCGCTTGTCCTTGGAGAAGACAGGGGTGGTGTTGAGGAATTTGCCGAGTTTGAATTCGGGGAGAATTTGTGCTAATCTTAAATTCGGATCATAAAACTCAACTAAAAGATGAAGATAGCCCAATAGTGTGTTAAAAATTTCCCGGTAGTAATCAGGGGCTGACTCGAACTTCGGATGATTTAATAGTTTCGTTGTGAGTTCTACGGCGCCATTATAGTCTTGCTTGTAAATCAATGCCTTAATCATATAGTGACCAATTCTATACCACGGCCCTATGCCCTCTTTGTGGAGCTTCATCTCTTGAAGCCCGGATTTTATTGCTTCGTCTAACATCCCAATCTGTATCATAACCCAATAGAGTCGAACAGAAATATTAGATTGAGTGCCTGGCCTTTTTAGCTCAAGTTTCTTGAAGAAATCTAATGTCTCATTTGATATCTTATACAGGTTCTCATAATCCTTCATGTACTCGTAGTAGAAAGCTTTAATCCTGTAATAGTTAAATCGATAATCTACAGTGTTAACCTCGCCTTCCTTGTCACAGTCATCAATAAAAGCCTTGATTCTCCTCAACTGAGATTCCTCGGGGCGTGTAACACTTCTTAGCTGTAACCTTTGAATATCAATATAAAAGTTAGTCGTCTTTAGCTCTAACAAGTACTTTCGCAAATACTCACTCTGAATGTCAAGGTACTTTTGAAACTTGTATTTATTGTTAATTTCTGTCCCAAAGATGACTATCGCGAACTCCGACAGCCACAGAACCTGTTGAGTACGTTGATGGCGGATATATTTTGATATTGCTCCCTCGATAAGAGGCACCGCAAGAGCAAAGGCTTTCAATGTCATCAATGCCTTTGCGGTGTAGTACTC
>CAYMLN010000188.1:0-5424 GCA_964391045.1 uncultured Saprospiraceae bacterium | reverse complement strand
GTAGATGGACAGGGAGAGCAGCGGGAGCGGCAGCAGGGCATACAACGTGAGCCGGACGTCGACAGTGAGCATCGCGTAGATGACCATGACAAACAACGTGGCGAGGTTGATGCCATACAGCAGCGCAGGCCCGAGGTACATGCGCACCTTGTTGACGTCTTCGGTGATGCGCGCCATCATGTCGCCGGTCGTATGCCGGCGGTAGAAGCCCTTGTCCAGGGCCTGGTAATGATCGTAGACTTCCTTCCGGAGATCATACTCGATCAGGCGCGACATGACGATGATGGTCTGGCGCATGAAATACATGAAGACGCCCATGACCAGGGCGAGGAGCATGACCAGTCCGCCGAACCGCATGAGCGCCGGCCCCAGGGCCGCAAGGATCACCTCGCGTCCCGCGCCATCGGCCGTCTCGTAGGCACGCAGTTGCTCGAGCACATAGTCGAGGGCCTCCCGGATCACCTGTGGCTGCCAGGCGCGGAAATAATTGCCCGCGGACACGAAGAGGATGCCCAGGAGCAGGTGCCACTTGTACTTGAGGAAATACTTGTTGAGAACGCGGAGCTGGTGCAACGGGTTGGCCGGTTGAGGTGCGAAAGATAGGACAACGCCGGCAGTCACTTTGTTCATGCCGATGGCCGATCACCCTCATTTCACCGAATCACGCCTTCTCCTGCCGGCGCAGGTAATCCTGGTAGGCGCGCAACTTGCGCCATTCGCCCCGTTCCGCCATCCTGGCTTGTCCCGGCCAAAACGCGGGATCGATTGCCTTGTACTGGCCGCCTTCGCCGTCCAGCACCTGGCGAAGGAATTCGACGGAGGTGTCCGCCAGCTCCTTCCACGTCCCGACACCATGGCTGTGCAGCAGGGCCGCCGTCTTGGGTCCAATCCCCGCGATCACGGTAAGATCGTTTTCGCTCACGGCGCGCCCGAGGATATCGCTGACGTGGGTATACGGAGCGCCGGACGGACCGTCGGTCCCGCGCACGTCAACGGCGGGCTTATCTGCGCGGATGGCGGCCAATTCGTCCTCGATGACCTTGAGCCGTGTGCGGTAGGTCTCGACTTGTGCGCGCAGCTCGTCGATCTCGGCCTGGTGATGGGTCTGCTTGTCGGACTCTTCCCGGAGGTGGAGATACTGATCGTGGAGCGTCCGCGACTGCTGGTTGATCTTGAGCCGCGCATCATCAAGCTCGGCTTCCACCGCGCGATGCAGCGCGATCGTCTCGTGGAGCTGGCTGCGCAGGTCGTCCGCTTCCTTGCGGAACCGCGCCGAATCCTCGCGCGATGCGGTGAGCTCCTGTTTTACCCGGGTGTAGTAGAAATAGCTGACCAGGATGCCGAGAAGCATCGAACCGGTCACGATGAGGAGGGTTTCCGCCGCCATGTGCAGGATATCGTTATCGAGTATGTTGAGCATTGCCATCGGAAAGCCCGTTTAATTTGTTTCGATCCACATCCGCACGCATCGTTTTCTCGTCCCTTCACTCACCCCTGTCAGGGCCGTCCTGATCTCGATCCGGTCGCGATCCCATCCGTGCCGCTCCATGACGTCGGCCATGTGGAGGGCCCGCGCCGCTGCCAAGTCAGCCGGTTCGGGGTTGCCTGTCGTATCGACCAGGCCGGTCAGGATGAGCCGGCGACTGGCATCCTTTCGCAGGTCATCCTTCCAATTCATGACCCGCTCCTGCATGATCACGGGGAGGAGGCGCTCGCCGGTGAACGGAAAGCAGATCTCGAGCGTGTCGAGGCCAGCCCGGATCCACCCGTCAAGGTCGGCCACATGAAACCGGATGCCCTCGAAGGGATGGGTCCGCACATCGGCCGTGACCTCCCCTTGCCGCACCACAGCGAGGAGCCGCGCGCCTGAAACGGGCAGGAGGGCTAACGCGCTCCGAATCCGTTGACGGGCCAGGTCCTGACGTTCTTCCCCGGTCGCCGCCTCATCGAGAAAGTAAATTCCCTCGATGATGCCGATCTGGTCCAGGGAATCCATGGCTGCGGCTGTCCTATACAACGCCTGGTAGCCTTGACCGGGAAGCGGCCGGGATTCACCCCATTGAAAAGCGATCGCATACGGAATGTCTTCATGGATGGCCGTCCCGGACATCTCCGGGCCGGCATGGAGACGCGGATAGATCCGGCTCGCGTACAGCCAATAGGCCACGCCCAACCAAGCGACGAGGCCCGCGAAGAGGGCCAGCCGCCAAATCGTCATCCGCTGGGTCATGTATCTACGGGGGAAAGGGTTAAAAACCGTGCCAAAAGAAGTTTTTCCGCTTTTATCGATCAGGCCGGTAACAAATTACGGGCTTGGCGACACTTCACATAGCCGCAAGCCATGCCCCACGTCCGCAACAGCCCCGCCCTCTTCCTTGCCCTGGTCCTGCTGGCGACGCACGCCACAACGGCCGGATATGCGACCCGTGCACCGGACTGGCTCATCCTCGTTGCTGCTGCTATCGGCGTGATGGCGGGCTTGGCAGGCATGCTGTCGTTTGCCGGCCGCCACATTGCCATCCTGACCTACATCGCCTGGATACCCGTTACGACCGCCGGGTTCATCCGCGTGCATGTCCACCACCACACCTTGTTCGGGGATGCCGCCACAGCGCCGGATACGCGCTTCAGCGGCGAGATTTCCGTTGTCCAGGTACTCAAGGACAGTCCGGCCTGGCTGGTCATGAAATGCCGCGACCGGACACTGTCGGCGCAGGATGGCGCACACTATCCCGACCGCTTCCTGCTGCTGCGCGTCTACCAACCCAACGGGTTGACCTGCCTGCCAGGTGATGTCCTTTCGATCAACGGCCGCGCGGAGGCGATCGCCGGCCCGATGAACCCGAAAGGGTGGGACATGCGGGCCTATTACACCAGCCTGGGCATGCGCCTGGCGATGTTTGCCCGTCCGGCGGATATCGTCGTCACGGGCCGCCGGATCAGGTCCTTCCTCCGATACCCGGCCCTGTGGCAACGTTCACTCAGCCAGCGTATCAGTGAAAGCATTTCGCCGGCCTCGGCACAGCTCACCAACGCGCTGGCATGGGGCGACCGCGCTGAGATGTCTCCGGAGATCCGCGAAGCCTTTGCCGGAGCCGGGGCCATGCACGTCCTGTCCGTATCCGGCATGCACGTGGCCATGGTCTTCAGCGCACTCCGGCTGGTCCTCGGTGCGCCTGAACGCGGCAGGCCCTGGTGGCGCGGTTTGCGGCTGGCACTCTACTGCTCGGCGATTTCCATGTATGTGCTGGTCTCCGGCGCATCGGCCGCCGCCGTCCGCTCGGGTCTCATGATCATGGTCTTCCTCGGCGGAAAAAGCCTGATGCGCGAAACGCCGGCCTGGAACTTCCTGGGCCTGGCGGCCGCCATCCAGTGGTGGATCGATCCGCTGGTCGCCGACCAACTTGGATTCCAGCTGTCGTTCCTGGCGATGGCGGGGATCATGTTGTACACGCGCCCATTTCAAATCCTCATCCCCAACCGGACGAAATGGATGCAATGGATAGGATCGGTGACGGCGATGTCCCTCGCCGCGCAGGTTTTCCTATTGCCCTTGCTCCTCCGCCATTTCCATCAATTTCCGCTGACCTTCATCCTCAGCAGCATGGTCGCCATCCCGGCCGGCTACGTGGTGATCTTCGGGGCGATCGGATGCCTGGTGCTGGCCGCCATCGGGCTGCCCGCCCCGTGGCTTTGGTTTGACAAGTCAGTCCAACTTTTTATCGACAGCATGGCGTGGCTCGCCGGGATGAATCCGTCGATGCATGTGGCCTTTCCGGCATTCGCCATGTGGACGGGCCTTGCGGCGGTCGTCCTGGTCACGCTGCGCTGGCTTTACGGCCTGCGTTCGGCCCGGTGGCTCGCGCTGGCATCCGGCATCTTATGCCTGCTCTCCCTTGCTGCTCACCGGATCGTCCAGTGGGAGCGCGCGGAACTCGTGATCTACCATACGTTCGACGGCTTCCTCCTGGACATCTTCTCGTCGGGCAACGTAAATACGTTGGGCACGATCGATCAGGGCCGGGCCGCCTTCGCCTCCGGCGGATACCGGGGATGGAAAGATGTCCGCTCGATCATGCCCATGGAAGCGGACCGTGGTCCGGATTCCTCGTGGGCCAATATTGTCGTGACCTGCGCAGGCACCCGACTGCTCATTTGGATGGGGCAACCGGAGATCCCCGATGCGGACTTCGACAAGGTCTTGATCCTCTCCCCAGGCGACCGTTGTACGCTGGAAAATATGCTGCTGACGTATACGCCCGAGGTGATCCTCCCTGCGTCCCTCAAACGCAAGGAACGGCTCACGGTCGAACGGGTCCTGGAACGCATCCCCCTCCAATTGCATGACATTGCCCGAATGGGCGCGTACACATTACGCTTATGAAAACGACAAACGCGTTTACCCTCGCCCGCACCGACCGGATCACCCTGGTCGTATTGCTCATCAGCCTCACGTGCTGGGAATTCACCAAATGGATCTGGCCGCAGCCACCCTCCCTCCCCATTTCGCTTATCACCGCGACACCTACGGAAATCGAGGTCGCCGCCCATGATCGCGAAGCCGTTGCGAGACATCATGGCACTGATGTCGATAGAAAGTGGGCAAGCGATGCTAACCGAACTCACCCGGGAACTACAATGTGGTCAGCGCATGCGCAAGCGCCGGTGGACATCACACACGCCGACGCGGACCAACTGACCGCCATCGGATTTCCCCGGCATATCGCGCGCAACATCGTCAAGTACCGCGAAGCGGGCGGACAGCTCCGGGACAGCGCGTCCCTCGCCCGCATCTACGGTATGTCGCCTGACATCTGGAACAAGGTGGCTGACCATGTCATTTTCCCGGCACGGCAAGCATCCGCAACGACAGGCAAGTCAACCGATCACGCAGGTATGCCCCTGGACCTCAACGCTGCAACGGCAGAAGAACTCGAAGAACTTCCCGGCATCGGGCCTGCGCTGGCCGGCCGGATCATCAAGTACCGCTCGATGTTGGGCGGTTTCCATGCCGTGGACCAGATCGGCGAGTGTTACGGCATGCCCCCGGAAACGGTCGACCTCGTCCGCGACCGCCTCCGCATCTCCACGCGGCCTGGCCGGCTGCCCGTCAACCGCGTGAGGCTGGACACGGTCTATCACCCATATGCACCGCGGAAGGTGTTACGCGTGATCGAGGCCTACAAGAAGCAACATGGTGACCTATTGGATGAATCCGATCTCCGGCGCGCCTACCCACCGGATACGGCATGGATCCGCAGGATGCTGCCCTACCTGGACTTCAGTCCGCGGGAGCATGCGCTGCCCCTCGTCACCACCAATAAACCTGTGCCATAAACATGAAGGCGGTATAACCCGCAGGCAGGTTCGATTCCCGCACATCCATGAACATGGGAAGCATGAATGTGCAGCGACATATTCAAT
>CAYMLN010000187.1:0-5424 GCA_964391045.1 uncultured Saprospiraceae bacterium | reverse complement strand
AAACCCCAACCGCCATTCCCGGATTCCGCTACGCTCCATCCAGGCTACGATGAAACCCAACCCTCGGGGACAGATTTCAAATCTGTCCCCTGTCCACCAGGCCTGTCCCCACCACACAGTTCCCCGCGCCCCAACATCGCAATCGTAGCCCGGATAAAGGTGCGCAGCACCGGCATCCGGGGAATCCGGTCCCCCATCCCCGGATTCCGCTGCGCTCCATCCGGGCTACGATCAAACAAAACCCTACGCCTGCCACACCCCATACCCCGCCTCGCGCAGGCCGATGGCGAGTTCCACCTCCATCTCGCGCGCGCCCTCGTAGGGCATCGGATTGTAGACCTCGTACAGCTCGGGCATCAGGCGCAGCCCGTATTCGCGCACGAAGCGGTTCGACTGGATGCCAGCCTTGTGCTTGTCGAAGCGCACGTCGGGATCGAGCCCGGTCATGCCGACGTAGACGCAGGGCTTGCCGTACTCGTAATCGGGGTTGGCCCGCTTAAACTTCGGCTCATACAGCACGTCTTCCGACAGCTCGATGACATAGACGTGATAGTGGTTGCGACGGGCCATAGGCGCGGCTTCAATCAGACAACTTCATAAAGCCGCGTCCGACACCTGTCGCCACAAACAACACAAACAGGAATCGGCGCAGGAACGAACACGGCTCAAGGCACCGCCGCACGCGCATGCACCTGCACACGGCGCGCGATGACGAAAAAGATATACAGTGAGATGATCGCCGCGAAATAGCACCACACCGAGACGAAGGCCCAGTCATACAGCGCCCAGGTCAGCAGGCCGGAAACCAGCACCATGGCGCCAAGGATGTTGTGGTAACGGTCCGACGACAGCACCAGCGGCAGCAGTATCACACATCCGTACAGCACACTGATCAGGCGTTGCGACACATAACCGTCGGTGACGAAAGTGAGCGAATAATGGATCGAGTGCAGGACGATGGTCGCCGTCATCCACTCGGGATGCGTAAGCAGCGGCACAAACATCACCGCGCCGCAAAGCGACCCGAACACCGCGGTCGCCTGAAACAGCCGCTTGCGCCGCGGGATGGTCTCCACCAGGGACGCCGAAAACCCGATCCAGCCCAGCCAGAACGCATGCGAGAACAGCAGAAACCCCAGCGCCAGACCGTGCGCCGCCGCAGGATCGTCCTGCTCGAGCGCCAGCCACAGCCCGCCCTCCAGCAGCTGCTGCAGGCCGAACATGAACGGCAACATCGCAAAGGCCCAATAGCGCCGGTCGACCTGATGCGATGCCTTCAGGCAAAACACACCCGCCGGCACCAGTGCCGCTGCCGCCGTGAAACTGGCCGTCGCGGAAAAACACATGTCATGCCTCTGAAACGATCTCAGACCTCATCGTGAAAGACTCAACCGTCATCCCCGCGAAAGCGGGGATCCAGCGGTTTAACCTGTCGATCGGGTATCGACCCTGGATTCCCGCCCCCCTTCTCCCCCACCACCTGCACCCGCACCGTGCGCCGGCGCGGGCCGTCCAGCTCGATCAGCATCACCGACTGATACTGCCCCAGCCCCAGCGCACCGTCGACCAGCGGCACCACCTCGGAACTGCCGAGCAGCATCGCCGCCAGATGGGCGTGGGCATTCTCGGGCTCGTCCGGCGGGCAGTCGCGCTGGGCGATGTCGTTGTGCAGATAATGCTCGCCGGGCGGGATCAGCCGCGTCAGAAACCGCTTCACGTCCTCGCGCAGCCGCGCCTCGTCCTCGTTCATCACGATGGCGGTGGTGGTGTGCTGGGAGGTGACGGTGACGAAGCCGTTGCGGATGCTGGAAGCTTTCACCACCTCCTCCAGCGCACGCATCAGGGAATGCACGGCTATGCCTGAGTCTGTGTCCAGCTCTATCTGGGTGGAATGGAATTTCATTCTGGAACTTGGCTCTACATCGAAAATACATGGCTACGATGAAACATCGAATTGTCATTCCCGCGAACGCGGGAATCCAGCTTTTCAAACAATCTCATCATAGAGATCCCTCCATGTTGGGTTGTTCAACTCAATCAGTTGAATCTTCCACGCGCGATTCCATTTCTTGATCTGCTTCTCGCGCCTAATTGCTGACTCTGCTGACTCATGTGCCTCGAAGTATACGAGGCTTCCAATCCGATACTTAGCCGTGAAGCTGTCTACTACCTTATTCCTGTGCTGCCACACCCTCCCAGGAAGATTCGATGTGACGCCCACATAGAGGGTTCCATTCCGCTTGCTGGCCAAGAGGTAAACAAAGAAAGTCCTCCTCATGATCAGACATACTGGATTCCCGCATTCGCGGGAATGACACCATAGGTAGTGCGGACAATTTCCGCCTCCAGCCCCGACCACTGATCCGTGGTCAGCGCCTCGGCCGCTACCGCCAGGTCGAACCGACTCTCCGGACTGATGTCCTCGTTGCGTGCGTCTTTCAGATTGCGCTTCACCGCGGCCAGCAGCCGTGCGATCTCCTCGCGCGAGGACTCATGCCGCGCCAGCTTTCCGATCCGGACCAGATTCTCCAAGATCATCTTCCCTCCCTAGAATGAACAACCGGGGGCGCTCCAGCACCCGTGACAGAAATGCATCCTTCGCCCGACGCTTCTTCCTGAAGTCATCCGGGCGGTAAATATTGGGATTGATCTCGCGGCGTAATCGTTCCTGGCAGGGAAACAATGCCTGCACGACCTCCTCGAAGGTAACTGAGCCGACCACCAGCACATCGACATCGCTCGCACGACGCTCGCCGCCGCTCGCCACCGAGCCATACACGAAGGCCGCGGTAATCCGGTCGCCAAGCGGCGCCAGCGCTTCCCGCAACAGGTCGACGACCCCGGCGGTCTTTTTCAAGATCCCGCGCAATTCCTCGTAAACCGGGCACTCCGGATCGGCGCGGTAACGTATCAGGTTCCCCACCCGCTCGCGGCTCAGCACACCGGCCTCGGCCAACTGCGCGAGTTCGCGCCGCAAGGTACCGGGCTGGGTATTCGTAATGCGCGCGATCTCCCGCAGATGAAACGATTCCTCGGGATGCAGCAATAGCAGGCCCAGCACCTGCCTGCGATAGGCGCCGAAGAACAGGGTAGCGAGATCGGCTGTCTGGTTTGTTTTCATTTAGGCTACGAATGTAGCCTGATTAGCTACATTCGTCAAGCACAAGCAGATGAGGTCATCCCTTGAGTATCTGTCATGGCAGCGCCTTGACTATAGGCCGCAACACTTGATCCATCTTAACCAATCTCATCGTCAGCCAGTCCAAATATTCATCCCACCGACTTTCATCTTCGATCGACGCGCTTGGATACCAAGTGGCGATTCGACACGCTTTTGAATCAGGAAGTTCCTGCCAGTCCAACTCAAAACCAAGCTTGTCTTCGATGTCCTTCTTTTTCTCGGAGAGATTGGCAAAATGTTGCTTAGCGTCCGTTCCCGGAATCCACAATTCGACTCCCAAGCGCTCATCTCGCGTATTTGCCGTGATATTCAGACCGAATCCAGAACGCCCAATGGAATTGTTTAGCCAATGCTGGGGGCGGGGTTTCTGCGGCCGGATCTGAGGCGCACTCTTAGCTAAACGTTCGATGAGCGCTATCCAGAATTTTTGCTGCAACTGCTTGGTAGGTGATGCACTTGAAGCTGCGCGCGCCTGCTCGCGGCCCGATTTCACCCAATCATTCGGCTTCACCACCACTTCGAATTTTGGCGCAAGCGGCGAATCTCCAATTCGCCAAAGCTCCACTTCAATGGCGAAAAAGCTAAGTTCGTCGGTGGTATTGCCATTGAGGAACTCAAGCGCGGCCGCATGCTCTGGACGGAACGATTCTGCCACCCAAATCACCTTTTTGGCGCCTACTCCGGCGGCATAAGCAATGAGCTGACCCAGGTGCGAGTGATTGGTTTTATCGAGTTGATTTTCAATAATGACCTGATCATCGCCATCAGTACATAGAATATCCAGCTTGAAGTCACCCACCCAATGTTCAGTTGCCACGTGAACTAATTCACTTAGACCGAGAGCATCAGCCAATGCATTCAAATTGTCGTTCTCAGCCAACCAAGGGGTAAAATCACTGGCTTCATGTTTCCATGCCTCGCGAAGCGGCACCCGCTCCAGCTTGCTCAGACTTCTTTTCATGCTCATCTGGTGGTCTCCACATTCATGTGGCCGCAATGTCGGGCTGGTAATCGCTAAATTAAGCCTCACTCAACCCCATCAGAAAAATGGTTAAACACCATAACGGCTTATAAAACTGCCCATTCCTGTGATAACAGCGCCGCCTGCTCCAACACAGTCTGAGTTGCCTTCTCCTGCTTGTCTGGCGGATATCCGTATTTGCGCAGGATGCGCTTGACGATGACGCGGAGCTGGGCGCGGACGTTTTCGCGGACGGTCCAGTCGATGGTGACGTTCTTTCTGACCGTAGCCACCAGCTCGCGGGCAATCTTCACCAGTGTTGGCTCGCCCAGCACCTTGACGGCGCTGTCGTTGACCTCCAGCGCATCGTAGAAGGCCAGTTCATCTTCACTCAGATCGAGCTCTTCTCCTCGGGCATTGGCGGCACGCATGTCCTTGGCGAGCTGGATCAGTTCCTCGATGACCTGAGCGGTCTCGATGGCACGGTTCTGATAGCGGCGGATGGCCTGCTCCAGTAGCTCGGCGAAGGAGCGGGCCTGAACCACGTTACGGCGCGAGCGGTTCCGGATCTCGCCCTTCAGCAGCTTCTGCAGCAGCTCCACGGCGAGATTACGCTGCGGCAGGCCGCGCACTTCGGCCAGGAATTCGTCGGAAAGTATAGAAATATCTGGCTTCTTGAGCCCGGCGGCGGCGAAGATGTCGATCACCTCGCCGGAGACCACGGCCTTCGAGACGATCTGCCGGATGGCGTGCTCCATCTCCTCATCGGTCTTGCGCTCGCCGGGCGTGCCCTTGGCGAGCGCGGCACGCACGGTCTGGAAGAAGCCCACATCGTCGCGGATCGCGAGCGCCGCCTCGTGCGGCACCGCGAGGGCGAAAGCCTTGGTCAGCTCGGTCACGGCCTGCAACAACCGGTTCTTGCCGTCGTCCTGCGCGAGGATGTGCTCCAGGGCCAGTTTGATAGCGGTCAGCCGCGCCTGGGGTGTTCCTGTAAAATAGGCGCTCCAATCGAAACCGTGGAACAGCCCCAGGCAGACCTCGTATCTCTCCTGCATCAACGCTACGGCCTCGGCCTGGTCGATCGCCGTCTGGCCGGTACCGCCGCTCTCGGTGTAAGTGGCCAGAGCCTCCTTGAGTTCGTCTGCCAGCCCGAGGTAGTCCACCACCAATCCGCCCGGCTTGTCCTTGAACACGCGGTTTACGCGTGCGATGGCCTGCATCAGGCCGTGGCCGCGCATCGGCTTATCCACGTACATGGTATGCAGGCTGGGCGCGTCGAAGC
>CAYMLN010000186.1:0-5460 GCA_964391045.1 uncultured Saprospiraceae bacterium | reverse complement strand
ACGATCACGTCACCTTGACCAACGATCAATTGCCGCCCGATCTTTTCCGGCCCGAGGAGATCATCCACGTCGAGAAACTGGATCCACTCCCCGGTCGCAGCATACAGCCCGGTGTTCCGGGCGTGGGCCGAACCGGATCGCGGTTCATGCATCCATCGGATCGGACACGGACATGCAGGAAATGCGGGCGGATGGTCGGGTGCATTGGGCCGATTGCACACGACGATGATCTCCCCGGCCGGCACGGTTTGCCCGGCCACGGACCGGATAGCCTCCCCGAGCAGGTCGGTCTCGTCGATATAAGCAATGACTACGGACGTCAAGGAAATCGTGCGTTAGGTCGATGGGATGCCGGGAGCCGTGCGATTTGTCCGACATTCGTCATCAAAAATACCCGAATTGCAGAGGCTACTCATCATCGCGGCAGGCTTTCTCCTCCTCCGCTCCGCCACCGCCCAATCGACCTCCCTGCTCGACACGATCATCCGTGGAGGCCTGACGGAGGTCAACCTCACCCTCGACTGGAAACAACTCGAACGCAAGCGGAAGGACAAAGCCTACGCGCAGGCCCTGCTGACATGCACGGGAACCGGCCAGGACACGATCCGTCTGGAGGGCCGGATCCGTACTCGCGGCGCCCGCCGCCTCGAGATCTGTTCGCGTCCGCCGCTCAAAGTGAAATTCGACAAGGAGACCCTCGGCCAGGCTGGTTTATCCGCCATGAACGAGATCGATATCGTGCATCCCTGCCTGGATCCATCGTCCTACGAGCAATACATCCTGCGCGAATTCCTGGCTTACAAGCTCTGGGAGATCATTTCACCCTTCACGTTCCGGACGGAATTGATCCGCATGCATTATACGTCGCCGGACGGCACAGCATACCAGCCACCGTCAACGGCCTTCCTCCTCGAGGACCCGGAAGAACTGGCCGTTCGACTCGCCGGCCGGGAATACTCGTCCGAGGTTATCAGCCAAAACGCCCTCGAGACGCGGTCGGTCATCATGATGTACCTCTTCCAGTTCATGATCGGCAACACGGACTGGTTCACCACCAACCGGCACAACCTGGATTTCTTTGGATTTCCCGGGCACACCCTGCTCGTGACCGTCCCGTACGATTTCGATTATTCCGGCCTGGTCAATGCGCCGTATGCCTCGCACCACGAGAGCCTCGACCTGGCTTCCGTGACGACGCGCTATTACCAGGGGAAATGCTTTCCGGAAGAAGAGGTCCGAGCCGCGCTCGAGCCGTTCATCGCCAACAAGGCCGCGATCCTCGACGCCTACAATAAGGTGCCCGGCCTCGACGAACGCTCCGTGCGGCATGTGACCGATTACCTGCAGGAGTTCTACGACATCGTGGAATCGCCAAAGAAGCTCGAGCAGCAGGTGCTCCGGCACTGCGACCTGTGGCCGAAGAAGTAGGGGTTAGCGTTTAGCGGTTAGGGTTTAGAGGGTAGAGGTTAAATGTTTAAGTGTTTAAGGAGGTGTAATGGGTAATGGTTAATGTGTAGTCCAAAGTAGTTCCGGTCCCGTATGGATGAATTATGCAGCCAAGGATACCATGCATTACACATTGACCATTACACCTTAAACAGCCCTGGGGCTACCCTGGCCCTATAGCTGGCGGTAAGATCTCTGCATAATCATTCAGCACGTGGATCAAGGGACAGCGCCCCGACAGCTATCTAGCCACGGGCCCAAATGCGATTCATCTACAGCCGATCCCGCAGGCGGGGATCGGTTGGTTAATTCCTGTACCCGTTGTCTATATAGCTTTCGCTCCTCCGGAGCTCGTTCAGATCGGCTTTGGGGCCTGTACGCGTCTCGTTGTGCCAGACTTGCGGTCTGGCACATTTTATGTCCGGGAGCACAACTCCCGGACAACACTCCCCCCTTAAACACTTAACCACTTAAACATTTAACCTCTAACCTCTACACCCTCAACCCTACACTGATATCCGTACTTTTGCGCCCATGGCCAAACGGACAAAAGGCGAGCGCACGCGATTCGAAGGTGTGCAGATCATCGATACGGCCGATGAGGGACTGGGCATTGGGCGATGCGAAGACGGGCGGATCATCCTGGTCCTGCAGGCCGTGCCCGGTGATGTGATGGACGTCGAAGTGGTGGACAAGCGGAAAGGCATGTTCGTGACCCGCACCACGACGCTGCATACGGCCTCCGCGGAGCGCACGCAACCGTTCTGCGACCATTTCGGGCTGTGCGGGGGGTGCAAGTGGCAACAGATGACGTATGCCGCCCAGCTGCATTTCAAGGAAAAGAAAGTGCGCGACGCCATCCGGCGCATCGGCGGCTTCGACGAGGAACTCGTGCAGCCGATCATCGGCGCGGGATCGGACCGCTTTTACCGCAACAAGCTCGAATACACGGCCTCCGACCGGCGCTGGCTCACGACCGAGGAGCTCGCGGGCGAGATGCTGCCCCATCGCGACGGCATCGGCTTCCACCTGCCCGGTGCATTCGACAAGGTGCTGGATATCGAACGCTGCCATCTCCAGGCAGACCCGTCGAATGCCATCCGGTTGGCCGTTAAAGAATATTGCCATGCGCAGGGCTGGTCGTTCGCCAACGTGAAAACGAAGACGGGGTTCCTCCGCAACATCATCATCCGCAACAATATCGCGGGCGAGTTCATGGTCACGCTCGTCGCGGGCCAGGAGGCGCCCGAGCGGCTCGCGCAACTCAGCGACATGCTCACGGGCCGTTTTCCCGAGATCATCTCCATCCATGGATGCATCAACCCGAAGGTCAACGACTCGATCCACGACTTGCGGATGGTCCACCTCTATGGCGAGACGCACCTCGTCGAGACGCTCGGTCACGTGCGCTTCCGCATCGGGCCGAAGTCGTTTTTCCAGACCAACAGCCTGCAGGCGCTGACGCTCTATGCCAAGGCCCGCGAACTGGCGGCCTTGCAGCCCGACGACCATGTCTACGACCTCTATTGCGGCGTCGGCAGCCTGGGCCTCTTCATGGCCAGCGGATGCAAGCATGTCGTCGGCATCGAGCAGATCCCCGAGGCGATCGAGGATGCGCACGCCAATGCCGACCTCAACGGCATCACCCATGCCTCGTTCGAGACGGGGCAGGTCGAATTGCTGCTTGACCCGGCATTCATCGCCCGGCACGGCCGGCCGGATGTCGTCATCACGGATCCGCCGCGGGCCGGCATGCATCCGGAAGTGATCCGGCATCTCATCACGGCGGCCCCGCAGCGGATCGTTTACGTCAGCTGCAATCCGGCCACGCAGGCGCGGGACCTCGCCCTGCTGCGGGAAGCCTACACGCTCGTCACAGTCGTGCCCGTCGACATGTTCCCGCACACCCACCATATCGAATCCGTCGCCCTGCTCCACCGCGCATGAAACCCGGCGATCCCACATACCTGCAGCAATTCGGCGACAGCGTGAAGCGATATAAGGCCCTCATGCACGAGGCCGCCGAGGGTATGCGGCGGGAGGACGTCTCGAAGTATCCCATCTTCATCTTCCACCAACAGGAAGTCAATGTGGGCCTCGTCCTCGTCGACCGCGACATATCCGGCGGCGATTGGTCGGTCAATCTCTCCACGCTGGAAGAGTTTTACATCAAGGGTTTGGTCCGGGTAGACCAGCTCGACGAGATCAAGGGCAAGATCGCGGGCACCCCGCCCGCCTATTGCTGCCTGGTGATCAGCCCGGACGGCGGCTCGCTCGTCTTTATCGATGCAGCCTGAGCCTGGCGCATTTGTTACCTTCGCATCCTACGGCCCGGCCATGACCCACAATCCTTCCCTGCTGCATTTCCTCCAGGAGCGTCTGGTCTTCCTGCTTCATTTTCTCAAGAACCCGCTGCGCAACGCATCCGTCATGCCGAGTTCGCGCGCGGCAGCCCGGGCGATGATGACCGGCGTGGATTGGTCGAAGACAAAGGTCATTGTCGAATTGGGCCCCGGCACAGGAACGTTTACGCGTGAAGTGCTACGGTTGTGCCGGCCGGACACACGCATCATCCTCATCGAGCTCGAACCGAAGTACGTGAAATGGCTCCGGGAAAAATTCGGCGACCGGATCGAGGTCATCCACGGGTCGGCCATCGACATGAACAAGCATCTCGCCGCGCGCGGGATCGATCATGCCGACCTTATCCTGTCGAGCCTTCCATTCCTCTCCGAAGACATTAGTGCTCCGCTCCACCACGACATCCTCAAGCATACCGATCGCGGGGGCCTGTTCCGCTTCTTTACGTATATGCCGCCGGCCATGAAGCCGCACTATCGCGACATGCCGATCCGCCGCGTGGCCTTCACCGAATGGAACCTGCCCCCGATGTGGATCTTCGGGATCAACTGACCACGGGCAGCAACAGGATCGCGAATCCCTTTTCCACCTCTTCCCGGTCCAGGTACGTCTTGGCCAGATAATGCAGCGCCTCGAGCGGATGGCGCTGGGCCAGCGCATCCTGGACGTCCTGCTGGCGGCCCACCTCCGCGACCACGGCCGCGTCGGGAAAGGCCGGCCGCCCGGCCAGCTTGCCGAGATCGTTGCCCGTGAGGACCGGACTCTCGCGGATGGGTGCCGGAAGCGAATCATACCCGATCGTGACCGGCAGGTAATCCTGCACGATGGTGTGAATCGCCGGACCGCTGCAGCGCACGTAGTACGCCCGGCCCATGCGCCCCATCAGGTCGATCTTGTGCGGGTCGATGCGATTGCGCTCCCCAAGCACCTCCTGGGCGACGTGGATGCGCAACACCTCGCAGATGACCAGGTGGCCGGCGCCGCCCTTCTCCCCGAGGGTGATGATATCCTTCACGCGGCATTCCATCTGGACGGGCGACTCCTTGACCCGGAACGGCTTGACGAGGTCGGAGGGGATCGGCGTGAGGCCGGTCTTGTCAAACTCGCTCACCCCGGTTGGGAAGTCGACCGAGGCCACGGCCATCTGGCGGACCATCGGATAGTTGACCGCGTTGATCACGCACTCGCCGGTGGCGCGCACGTTGTGCAGGGTATCCTTCGTCGTGTTGTCCGTGCTGCGGCGGTTGCTCGAAAAGACCAGGATCGGCGGGTTCGAGCTGAAGGCGTTGAAGAAACTGTATGGCGCGACGTTCGCGCGGCCGTCCTCGTCGATCGTGCTGACGAACGCGATGGGCCGGGGGGCGACCGCACCGACGATAAACTGGTGGACGTCCTTCTGCGGAGTCGTTTTCGGGTCGATGGTGAGCATGGACATGGCTGGGTATGGCTATTTTCGCCGGTAAAGTACAATCCGGCCGGCGGAATCCGGATCGACAGCAGGCCAGGCATGCCTGCGTACGGGTAACAAATTCTCCCGCCGGCTTGTTAATCGAAAAGATGAAAAGCACACTCTTGACCATCCTGCTGGCGGCCCTGATCGTCGCCGGTTTTTATATCGGGAAAAAACTTTACCTCCGGCCGAAGAACATCACT
>CAYMLN010000185.1:0-5492 GCA_964391045.1 uncultured Saprospiraceae bacterium | reverse complement strand
CCATCAGGCTGAAGATGCGCCGCGTGTTCTCGTTGTTGCCCGAGTGGTCGTAGGCATACCAGTCGTTGTCGTCCTGGATGGGGTTGTGCTCGAGGTCGCGGCCGTGTTCCGGCATGACGAGCATCGTGGTCTTGCCGGCCATCTCGGGGATCCGCTGGATCTCGCGCCAGAGGAAGCCGACGCCGTGGTCGGCGCGGTGCAGGTTCTTGAGGTACGAGGTGTAGTCGGAATGACACACGTCGATGTTGGACAGGTCGACGACCATGAGCTTCGGCTTGAACCATTTCAGCAGTTCGACGGCGAAGCCGATCGTCTTGAGGTCCCCGTTGTCGTTGACCGGCGGGAGCGTGACGTTGCCCGAGTTTACTTTCTGGAACGTATCCTTGACGAATTCCTTGATGCTTTGTTCTTCGTCGGTGTCGTTGTACAGGTGAGCGATCTCGAGGCCTTCCTGCACGAAGTTCTGGTTGAGGAATTCGCGCATCTCCAGGATCATGTTCCACTCCGTCTCGGGGTGGTAGTTCTTGAAGTTCATGAAGTGCGCCATGCCCGGTGAGCCAAAGGTCGTCGTCGGGGCGATGAAGTTGCCGCCAAAGCGGCGACCATAATCAGGGTGGTCGGAGAAGTTGAGCAGCGGCCGCGAGCCGCCGATGTCCACGCCGACAAACCAGCAGTCGGTGGCCTTGAAGCCGGCGTGCCGGCGGAGGTATTCGAAGATCGTCGGCGACGACGGCCGGTTGCGCAGCCCTTGTGTGAAGTAGTAGTTGCCCGATACGCCCGTCGACAGGCCATTGAAGTGGCCCGCCCCGCCGCGGGAGAACCGCATCTCGGGAAACAGCGTGCCGACCTGGTCGAGTGGCGTCGCGAGGAGGGGATCGATCGGGATGCCGCCGATGATGTTGTTCGCCGTGTCGTCGAGGCCATAGGCGATCTTGTCGTCGGGCGGCGCGCCGGTGAGCAGGTTGTAGAGGATGTTACCCTCCACATCCTCGTTCTGCCCCTCGGCGAGGTAGCGCTTCAGCACCGATTCTTGCTGCCGCACGCCCCCGGCAAAGAGGACGAAGACGACATGGTCGGCCATCGGGGCTGTGGTCATGCCGCCGAGCAGGCCCGACGGCAGGATGTATGGCATCGTGATGGATCCCGCGGAGGCGAGGGTGGAGGTCTTGACGAAATCTCTGCGCTTCATGGCTGCGGATTAATAATGACCGTGTTCGTTGGACGTCGCGAAAGCGAAATAGATGAGCTCGGGCGTCACCGCCGGCCGGCTCTCGATGTAGTTGAGCATCCACTGCAGTTCGGCCGCCGTGGGCTGCCGCACGAGGAACCGCGTGTACGTATTACGGACGAAGCCCTCGGGATCCTGGCGCATCGATTCGGCGGTCGGGATCTTCACCTTGGGATCGCTCATGTACTTGCTCACGAGCATGTCGTAGGCTACCTGCTTGTCGCCGATCGACTCGACGGCCTTTAGCGCTTCCAGCATCTGGTTGGGCCCGATCGCCGTCTGGAACATGTTGGCGTACAGGATCGAGATGTACTGGCTATGCGTCTTGGCCTTGTCCTTCTCGGAGTTGACCGGACGGATGTCGAGGTCTTCGATGCCGTAGACGACATACTCCTTTTGGCAAGCCGCGATGAAGAGGCTAGCCAGGACGATGGCCAGGAGGATGGTCGGCTTACCGGAAATTCGCATATTCATCGGTGACGAGGATTTGGGCGATGAGCCGGTTGATGTCTTTCGTGCTGTTGTATTCGGGCAGGAGGGTGACCACCTCGCCGGGCGACGGCGGCCGGCTGAGGAAGACCTGGAAGGCCCAGATCACCATGCCCTCGAGCATCTCATTGGATTCCGTCAGGATCCGGATGTAGTCGTTCTTGTTCGACCCCAGTTCGCCAAACAGTTCCTCCGTCTCGTTGAACTGGATCATGTCAAATCCCGCGTTGAACTCCTGTTCGGTCGGCAGCCGCCAGCACAGCTGGTCAAACGTCGCGCGGACGTAGTTGAACGTGTTCATGTTGATCTGGTCGTACACCGTATTGTCGATCATGAACGCGTACATCTGGTGGTACGTGATGAGCCCGTCGTACAGGGCATGCCGGCTGTCGATCACGGCCTGGTTGCGGCGGATCTGGTTTTGCTTTTCATAAAAACCGTCCCAGTTTCCCTCCAGCGAGTCCTGCAGCGCGCCAAAGCGAAGCACGCCGATCCGCAGGTTGATATCCCCGTCGGACGAGCCTTCGAGGCACCGCACCTTGGCCAGGTTGTAGAGGTTCTGGACGTAGGCGGCCTTGTAGGAAAATTCGTTCTCGCGAAACGTGGTGTCCGTCGTCAGGACTTGGATGATGCTGTCCCGGACCTCCCGTTTCAATCCGCCGGCCTTGAGGGCATCGACCGTCAGGGTCAGCTCGTCGTCCAGCGGCTCCCGGCCGATCAGGTCGATGTAGAGCCGGTTGACGTAGTTGGCGATCTTGATGTCGGAGATGTTGAACGTCGAGTAGGGCGTGTTGCCGTCGATCACGACGAGCTCGTCCGTGCACGCGGCAAGCGTGAGCAGCGCCCAAAGGATGAGTACGGGGAGGCCTGTGCGTCGCATATGTGTTCGAAATAATTATAAGACCTCGCCGACGGCGGAATCGCTGCCGGGAGGCGGGAAATGGCAATCTGTGTTGGTTGGCGGGGCGGCGACAGGGTGAGATGCAGGGGTAAAATAGAAAATCTCAGTGGATGGTGGACGGGGGCAATGGAGATTTCACATTTCCCACAGAGGTTCACAGCAGTCCGTGATCAAGAAACGCTATACCGGAGCATGTTGAATTGGGTGCATTGTGATGCCGTCAACACAGAGGCGCAGAGCGATTTCTTCGCTGGATTTCTGCGACCTTCCGACACCTGTATTTTGGAATCATTTTTCCAGATCAAGCATCTGGTGATCTCAAAGGCTGCAGCATCTGTGTCTCTGTGAGAACCGCCAAAGACGCCTGTCGATGTTTGGCATTGACAAGGTCAGAGCACACACCGCACCCCTCCCCTGTCCATTTCGACCACGCACTGATTGCACCGGGTACATCCCGACTTCTCGATCACCCCCGTCCGCAGCTTGACCAGGAAGTCCGGGTCGTGGATAAGCGCCCGGCCGATGGCGATACCCTCGAAGCCGGCGTTGCGTATTTCCTCGATCCCGTCCCTGCTGTCAACGCCGCCGAGGTAGACCAGCGGCAGGCCGACCGACGCCCGTATAACTTTCGCCTGTTCGAGGAAGAAATTGGGCGAGAAGGTATAGCGCTTAATGATGAAGGGGCCGAACAACATCATGGTCAGTTTTTCCGCCAGGGATGTGCCGTTGCGGATCATGCCGCCGAGCGGAACATCTCCCCGCATGAGATAGAAGGGCGTCATGCTCGTGAATCCCCCGCTCAGCACAATGGCCGTGCAGCCGTTGTCTTCGAGCATCTGCGCCACCGCGCGGCAATCCGCCAGCGTGAAGCCGCCTGGGCTGCCATCGTCCAGGTTGAGCTTCACAAGGACGGGAAAGTCGGGGCCCACGGCCTCGATCACGCGTCGCAGGACCTCGAGGGGGAATCGCGCCCTGTTCTCCACGTTGCCGCCGTATTCGTCGGTTCGCCGGTTGGTCTTCGGGCTCAGGAACTGGCTGAGCAGATAGCCATGCCCCATGTGGATCTCCACCGCATCGAAGCCGACCGCCTTGAGCCGGGATGCCGCCGAGGCGAAATCATCCGCGACCTTGTCCATGTCCGCGCGGGTCATGGCCCGGGACCACCACATGCCCGACAAGGCGCCGTATTTATTGAGTACCCGACTCGGGGCCAGCGGTTGTCCAGCGGCTTTGTTCTTGGAGAAATAGCCGCAATGCGTGAGTTGCATGGACACCTTCCCGCCGGCGGCGTGGACCGCATTGGCCAGTTCTGCGAGTACGGCCAGGCTCCGGTCATGAATGTACATCTGCGTGTCGAACGTCCGGCCTTCGGGCGAGACGGCGCCGTAGGCGACCGTGGTCAGGGCCACATCCCCTTTCGCGAGGGCGACATGATGATCGATCAGTTGGCGGGTGGGAATTCCTTCGTCATACATGCCTTCATACGTGGCGGTCTTGATGAAGGCATTTTTCAGCACCAGGCCGGAACGGCCGAGGCGGAATGGAGCGAAGGCATCCTGGAGACTTTTCATGGCGGGACGGCAGCGATCTTGCGGAAAGGAAAGTTACCGCTTTGGTCGTGCAACAGGGATCGGCGGCTATCTGCGGGATCTGCGGGAGCAAAGGAAATTTCACATCTCTCACAGAGGATCATGGCATCTCATCACCAAGGAAGCCCTTACCGGAGCATGATGAATTGGATGCATGGTGATGCTGTCAACACAGAGGTGCAGAGCGATTTCTTTGCTCGACTTCTGTGATTTCCTGCCCTGGTTATTTGAATCCAATGGTTTCAGATAATATACCTGGCCCTCTGAAGAAATGTGACGTCTGTGCCTCTGTGGGCCCACAGAGGTTCATGGCATCGCGTTATCAAAGGGAATTTGTCCACAGCTTGATCGATGCGGTGCGGTGTGATTCTGTCAACACAGAGTTGCAGAGGGATTTCTTCGCTGGATTTCTGCGATCTCCTGTTCTGGCAGGTTGAATACAATTGCCGCAGATTTAGTGTCTGGTTATCTGAAGGCATGTGACGTCTGCGCCTCTGTGAGAACCGCAAATCCCCATGTTAACATACAGCAGAAAAAGAACAGAAAATTCCGTAGTCCTAACCTCTAAACCCTAACCCCTAAACTTTAAATCCTACCCCGTCACCTTCTTGACGAATTGCGTCAAGATCACGATCTGCTGCCCGTTCACCTTCCCCTCGATCTGTCCCGGATTACCTTCGACGAGGCGGATATTCCGCACCGCCGTGCCCCGCTTCGCCACGAAGCTGGCACCCTTGACGTTGAGGTCCTTGATGAGGGTCACCGTGTCGCCCGTCTCGAGGATCGCGCCATTTGTATCCTTGTGGGGCGCGTCGGGTTCGATGACATCGCGGTCGGCATCCGCTTCGGCCCAGGCTTTCGTCTCGTCGTCGAGGTAGAGCATGTCGAGGAGGTCGCGTGCCCAGTCTTCGCCCGACAGGCGCTTCAGCATCCGCCAGGCGAGGACCTTGACGGCCGGCACCTCGCTCCACATGCTGTCGTTGAGACACCGCCAATGGTTGGCATCCGGCGCGCCGGGATCGTCGAGCTGCCCGCGGCAGTTGGCGCAGAGATACGCGCAGTCATCGGCGGTATCGCCGGCCTTGGGATAAACGGCGTAGGCGTCGAGGTCGTCGGTGGAGCCACAGAGTTCGCAGCAGTTTTGGCTGCGGGTGCGGAGGGATTCGTAGAGGGACATGCGGGTAGCGTTAGGAATACGACCGCGAAGAACGGAAAATAACGGGGAACGCGTCAGATCACGCCCAGCTCCTGCAGCATCAGGTACGCCAGCGCGGCGAAGGCGATG
>CAYMLN010000184.1:1506-5515 GCA_964391045.1 uncultured Saprospiraceae bacterium | reverse complement strand
AGGCGGCGCACGTCCTCGATCTGGTGTTCGTTGGGCCGCACGACCAGCATCTGGAAGATGATGTGCGGATGCGACGCGCCGGCCTCCGTCCTCGCCTGCACGAGGTTGCGGGCACCCTGCAGGACGGTTTCCATCTTGCCTTCCTTCCGATATTGTTCATACACGTCTTGCGTCGCGCCGTCGATCGAGATGATGATGCGGTCGAGGCCGGATTCGACGGTCCGCCGGGCATTGTCCATGTCGAGGAAATGGCCGTTGGTCGACGTGATGGTGTAGATCCCGCGCGCATGCGCATGACGGACCATGTCGAGGAATCCGGGATTGATGTACGGCTCGCCCTGGAAGTAGAAGATGAGGTAGATCAGCCGCGCATGCAACTCGTCGATGATCTGCCGGAAGAAATCCTGCCGGAGGTTGCCCGTCGGGCGGCTGAAGGCCCGCAGGCCGCTCGGGCATTCCGGGCAGCGGAGGTTGCAGGCGGTGGTCGGCTCGATTGAGATCGTCATGGGTACGCCCCACTGCACCGGCCGGCGGGTCAGGCGGGTCACATGGTACGACGACCAGATCGCTGCCGCGTTGGCCACCTTGCGGACCGTCAGCTTGGACAGGAACCGGCGGATGTCGCGCGAATGGAGGGTCATTCCTGGTCCTCGTGCAGGTATCTCGTCCGTCCGACGTTGTAATGGTGGAGCACATGGCCGGCCATCACGTAGGGCACGGCGGCCGCCTTGAGCGGAAGATTATTCGCGATGCCAGTACGGGCGCGCATCGTTTCGTCCATGTGGCGGGCCAGCAGGATGGTCGACGAGCGCACCGCGCCCCATTCCATGGCGAGGTGCTCGGGGCTGATGCGGTCATGGATCGTGTTGGCCGCATAGCTATCCTCGTCAAAGCCCGGCAGGCTTGCCGTCTCGCCGCGGCTGATGGCCAGCATGCGGTAGGCGAAGATGCGCTCTGTGTCCAGGACATGGCCGATCATCTGGGCGAGGGACCACTTACCGGGCGCATAGCGGTATTGGGCCTGCTCCGGCGTGAGTGAGGCGATCCATTCGCCATACCAGTCGCGTTGGGTATGGAGGTAGGTCAGGATGTCCACGTCCGGCAGTTGGTCGATGTAGCGGAAGTAGAAGTCGCCGCAGTCGCCGGCCAGGGGACGCGGCCAGGGGGTAGGATGTGGTGTGTGCATGCCCAAAGATAACGACCGCTTGCCTGGCATGGTGTCCCGTTCGCCCGGCATCCGCGCCCTTCCGTTACCTTTGCGCCCACGCATTCAAAAGTGCATGAAATACCTGATCATCGGCCTCGGCAACATCGGCCCGGAATATGAGGAGACCCGGCACAACGTCGGGTTCAAGGTCGTGGACCAGCTGGCGCGTGACCTCGGGGCGGACTGGCGGACCGTGACCCACGGCAGCATGGCCGAGGGAAAGCACCGGGGCCGCACCCTCCTCTTATTGAAGCCAAACACCTACATGAACCTCAGCGGGAAGGCCGTTGCCTTCTGGATGCAGAAGGAGAAGATCCCGTTGGAAAACGTGCTGGTCATCGTGGACGAATTGCAGCTCGACCTCGGGACGATCCGGCTTCGTGGAAAGGGCAGCGACGGCGGACACAACGGCCTCAAGAGCATCCAGGCCTCGCTCAATACGGCCGATTATGCGCGGCTCCGCATCGGCATCGGTCGGGCGTTCCATCCCGGTGAACAGGTCCGCTATGTGCTCGGGTCATGGTCAGCCGAAGAGCGAAAGGTCCTGCCCGAGGTGCTTGCGGCGGGCGCGGAGGCCGTCAAGACCTTCGTCGCGATCGGGCTCAAGCTTGCGATGGACAAGGTGAATGCGGCCGGCGCACAGCCGAAGCCGAAAGAAAAGCCCAACGAGCAGAAAGACTAGCGCAAGGCCGGATCCGGAACGGGAACGTCCTCATCTTGTCCGGCCAGGTGGCGAAGACGGCCCATGAAATCCTGGTCGACTGGTATGCCGCCGCCGATCGGCATTGTCCCTTCGACCTTACGCAAGGCGGAACGCAGGTCCAGGTTTTCCTGGCGGGCGTAGACGCACTGGTTGAGTCCGCCGAGCCGATCGCCGAGGTAGATCTGCTCATACTGGCCCGGTGTCGGGCACAGGATGGCCTTGTGGCCGGTGCGCGCGAGGTCCATCAGCGTCGTGTAGCCGCTGCGGGAGATCACGATGTCGGTTTCCTGCAGCAACTCCGACAATTCGGCGCGCGTCATGAACGGATAGAAGATGAGGTTACCCTCCACCCGGGGCTCGTCGTGCACGTCGGGCTTGCCTCGTACGATCACGAACTGGCCGTCGAGCGCCAGGAGTTGCTTGACAATGATGTGCTCGAAATGGGTTCGCTGCGGCTCGGGTCCGGAGATGACGGCCACGGCGCGGTATCGCCCTTTCTTCGGCTGGGCCTCGAGTTCCGAGATGATGCCGATATAGTACTTGGGGATCGGGGCGATGTCGATGTCGGCAAGCTCGCCGGTGATGTTGTTCTGCGGCGGATTATCGGGGATCCACACCTCGTTGAACTTCTTGATCCAGGCCCGGATCTGCCGGCGGATGTAGACGTCGAGGATGTGGTTGCCCGTGAAGACTTGGAGCTGGTGGGTGATGATGGCCGACGGGATGTCGGGATGGTAGCAGCCGTAGCGGTTGTCCGTGATGATGCAGTCGATCTGGTGCCGATCGACGATCGCCCGCGTGAGCTCGTGCTCGGCCTTCATCGTGCGCAACATGCCCGGGCCGTAGCGGACCATGTTGAGGGGCATGTAGCGACTGTTGTAGAGGATCCCGTAGCCCGGCAACTCGAGCACCGTCTGGCCGGGCAGCTCCCGGCGCAACATGGCGAGGGCTTCGCCGTCCGACGCGCAGATGACATGGTGCCCTTCCGCCATGTACTGCTTGATTATCGGCAGCGATCGGCTGGCGTGGCCCAGGCCCCAGTTCAATACCGGAAAAAAGAGATTCACAGGCGCGTGCGTAACGTGTTCTTATGGAATGGAATTCCCGAGGGAAAGTTGTGTGCCGAAGGTAAAAAGAAATGGGATATATGACGGGTGTTTTGCATATGAAGCGACTGTCACCGCAAGCCCGTGAACTTCGGTGCCCAGGTCATGGCGATCAGCCTCGCCCGCGTCTTGGCGTCCTCCGCCACCCGGCCGGCAAATTGCGCATCGACCGCCGCCTCAAAGAGGGCGACCCACCGGTCGAAATGTTCGGCGGTCAGGGGCTCCTGCGCGTGCACCCGGTAATGGGGCTCGATGGGATTGCCCATATACGTATCCCTGCCCAGGAGCAGGAACTCCCAAAAGGCATACATGCGGGGCAGGTGATGCGGCCAGTCCACCTTCGCCACGTCGTTGAAGATGTATCCGATCACCTCGTCTTCCCGCACCGCGGCATAGAAGCCGTCGATCAGGGTGCGGATGTCTTGTGAGGATTGGATGTCGGGCTTCATTGCTGGGTAGAGTTTAGTGGTTAGTGGTTAGGGTGGAGGGGTTTAAATGTTTAAGTGTTTAAATGTTTAAAGCCTGAACTGTCTAAACTTTTCAACATCCCTCGGCCTACCCGGGGGGCCATTTACAAGGTTGAGACAGTCGAGACAGTTGAGACAGTTGAGATTCCATCGAGGCTTAAACACTTAAACATTTAAACCCTAACCTCTAACCTCTAAACCCTACACATTAAACGTTACACGTTACCCATTCCACGAGCTCCGTTCCACGAGCCCCGAATGACAAGTCACTCCTTCGCCTTCTCCGTCGTCTCCCCGTAATACAGCCGGATCTCGTCATTGTTCTTGTCGAAGAACTTGTACTCGTGCAGGCCGAAGTCGGGGTTGGCGGAGATGCTCAGCCACCGTTGGTTCTTCATCCACCACTTGAGCTGGAAGTTGGGGAAGCCCTGGCGGAGGAAGGCGCGGATGTAGGGATGGACCTCGACGCGCAGGCCGGTCTTGGGGCGGCTCTGCTGGATGTATTCGAGGTCGCGGAGGATCTCGA
>CAYMLN010000184.1:709-1496 GCA_964391045.1 uncultured Saprospiraceae bacterium | reverse complement strand
GGTGATGAGTACGGTGGGGTTCACCTTGCCGGTGCCCTTGCACGTGTAGCAGATCTCGGCAGTGTCGATCTTCACTTCCGGCCGCACACGTTGGCGGGTGATCTGCATCAGGCCGAACTTGGTGAGCGGCAGGATGGTGTGCTGGGCGGCGTCACGCTTCATCGCATCCTTCATGTGCTTGGCCAGCAGGACCTTGTTGTCGGGATTCTTCATGTCGATGAAGTCGATCACGATGAGTCCGCCGATGTCGCGCAGCCGGAGCTGCCGCGCGATTTCTTCCGCCGCTTCCAGGTTGACCGCCACGGCGGTGCTCTCCTGGTCCTTGCGCTGCATCTTGGGACCGGAGTTGACGTCGATGACGTGCATGGCCTCCGTGTGCTCGATGACGAGGTAGGCGCCGCTGGGCAGGGTGGCCGTCTTGCCGAAGGAGGACTTGATCTGGCGGGTTACGCCATACGCCTCGAAGATGGGCTTCTTGCCCTTGTAGAGCTGGACGATATCCGTCTTGCCCGGGGCGATCGACGTCAGGTAGTCCTGGATGTTGTCGTGGATGTCCTTGTCGTTGACGATGATGCTCGAGAAATCGTCGTTGAGCATGTCGCGGAGGATCGAGCTCGTCTTGTCGAGTTCACTCAGCAGCTTGGCCGGTTGCTGGCGCTTGTAGAGCTGCTTGTGGATCTGGCTCCACTTGTCGAGGAGTTCCTTGAGTTCCTCGTGGAGGTCGGCGACCTTCTTGCCCTCGGCGGCGGTGCGCACGATCACGCCGAAGTTCTTCGGGCGGATCGAC
>CAYMLN010000184.1:0-699 GCA_964391045.1 uncultured Saprospiraceae bacterium | reverse complement strand
TCCTGCTGGCCGATCTTCTTCGATACGGCGATCGTGTTGGAAAACGGGGTGAGGACGATGAAGCGGCCGGGGATCGTGATCTCGCAGCTCAGGCGCGGGCCCTTGGTCGAGATCGGCTCCTTCAGTATCTGGATGAGGATGTTCTCGTTCTTCTTGATCACCTGGTCGACCTTTCCGGTCTTGATGATCTCGGGCTCGAACTCGAAGGTGTCGAGCAGGGCGGTCTGTTGCTTGCCCGCGATGCTGTCCTCCGTGTATTTCATGATGGTCCGCAGCTTCGGACCCATGTCGGTGTAGTGGAGGAATGCGTCTTTCCGGTGGCCGATGTCCACGAAGACGGCATTCAGGCTGGGCATGATCTTCTTGATCTTGCCGAGGAAGATGTCTCCTACCGAGAAGTGACTCTTGGTTTTCTGTTGATGCAGTTCGACCAGGCGTTGATCCTCCACGAGCGCGATTTCTACGCGTGTGGGCGAACCCTGGACGATGAGTTCTTTGTCCATAAATACCCTAACAGGCACAGTGGCACTGCACAGTCATTCAACGTCCGCGGGGCATGCGTGCCGCGGTTGCCGGTCCCGGCCACAGGTAGGCGTCAGGACGGCATTCCCCGAAATCGGCAATAGGGTATATCGATTTTCAAGCAGTGTTGATGCGCGCCGGAAAGGCCGGGATCGCCTTCCCGTCCGGAACGGACAG
>CAYMLN010000183.1:526-5527 GCA_964391045.1 uncultured Saprospiraceae bacterium | reverse complement strand
GGTCGACCGCCTTCGCCACTCATCCTTACACGCACCCCAGGCTACGGCGGCTGAAAGGGGCAGCGCCGCAAATCGGGTCACCCCGGAGTTTGCTTGATCGAGCGGAACGAAGTGCGTCACGATCGCGCATGTCGTCCAGGCCAACATGCCGACCTTGTGGCCTCGTTAATCTCTTCGCTGGCCCATGCCCTGCGCCAGGTAGTCGGGATCGAAGGCCGTCATGCCCTTGACGACAAATTCAAATTTTTCATTGAGCAAGACATAGTGGGGGACAGAATCAAAACAATACAGGTCAAACACCTTATCGGACTCCGCTTTGGATATTTTCATGTGGCGCACGTCAGGATACCTCGATTCGCGCAGAAACTCGACCCAATTCGCGCCGGTATCGCCGATATTCACGGCCAAGACCAGCACATTCGGGCTGTTGTCGCGCGCAAACGTATTGACCTTCTCCATACTTTCCACACAAGGTTTGCACCAGGTCGCCCAAAAATCGATCAAAATGTATGGTGCGTTGAAATCGTATAAGCTTACTTTAGAATCGTTCGGCAGTATACCGGTAAAATCATACGGCGTTTGAAGCTTTACCATCCGGATCTTGTCCGAAAGCTTCTCCCTGAGGATCCTGGTCAAATTGTCACTTGGCAGTTCTTCATTCAATGCCGGGAGGAAGGCCGCCAGCGACTCCAGCACTTCCGTATCTGATGTTCCATGGATCACGTTGTTCAGGCTGGAATAGGATAGCATTCGATACAGCATGGGCTTATCATATACGATGTCCAACAAGCGCACCCTGTCCGCATCGTGCAGATCCCTGTACCAGACCTTATCCCGCCCAGGCACCGTAGATACGGGCTGACTGCCCATGCCTTTCGCGACGATCGACCTCCACAGGAAAGCGAAGCAATTATTGTACGACCTGGACCTGCTCTCGTCGATCAAGGGTTCGGTACCAAACGAATCAAGCATGGCCGTGTATGCCGGATATGCCGATGAACCATCCGGCCCGATAGCCATGTAGATTCCTGAATATCTCCTGCCTGTCAACTCCGCCTCATAAAATTTCTCAAAATCAGGAGCAAAAGCCTTCGACCGGATCTGCTCCCGCCTTCGCCGCCAATCATCCAGAAGCTCAGCCACCTGTTCCTCCACTGTCCTGTCGGGGTTCGGTGAACTTCTAAAGATGTCGGACGAAAGACCCTCCGCAAAAAGCAGATTGTTCTCCTCCGCCCGGTCGCCGGAAAACACGATGTTCTGTCGATTCACAACGCGCAGGTGGACGGAATCGCCAGGCTGCAGGTAAACACGAATATCATCATGCAGGCTGGAGAAAATGACAATGCCCGGCTGGGCCAGCGCGAACGTGACGCTGAAGTGACCATTCGCATCCGAGCTACCCGCTCCGAGTATGCGGGGCTGTGCCTCCAGCAGGGTATTCTCATAATAGGCGATCGAACAGTCAATATTCCGCTGATACAGGAATATGCCCGAAATGCGACAAGGCGAAGCCATGATGCCCGATAGTGCACCGAGGATGAACATCATCCAGCCACAGAACACCTTCATTCCCAACCGAATGATGCCCATAATCGACACAGATAAGAATATACGCATCCATCCGGCCAGCGGATGGATGCGTTGACCGATAACCTCAAGGCGCAGGCACCGCGACGGCTGTCTCTGCCGTAGGCCAGGTCATCCTGCAATCTGAAAGATAATACGAAGGATCCTCACAGTCCGTTTGATACGTACCGAGGACATTGCCCTCACGATCCTTACATGCCACTGTAATACCTCCCCGGACCCTGGACATCGCCGGAATCCGCTCAGCCTCGAACATTTGAAATCGCAGCTTTTTCATTGAACATACATTTGCGTTATCTCCTCGAATAACGGGTTCGGAGAATGTCCCTGATCGCGATCAGGCACAAATTATTCGGTCTCACTGCCAAAAATGGCAGTAAGCCAAGAATATTCCACCCTTGTCATCCCGCACTACGCCCAAAGAACTCCCGCGAAGGCTCAATGACCATTCCGGTCGATCTCATTCCCGTATAGGGCTTACGCCTGCCCGGACGCGCAAATCCGTGATCAAGTCGAAATTCCTGGGCGCTCCCGGGCCGCGACCTCACACCAGGTGCGTTACACACATTTGCTCTCGCATTCCTCAGACCGATCATTCCATGCGAATCGGCAGTAATATCTCCAGCTCCGTGACCATCATATTCGCGATACGCTCCAGGGTGGACCTCAGTCCTGTGCAGCGGTTGATGTAGATGGCTGCGTACCCCCCCTTTTTCGCGCGCCTTTATTAACCGCCGTAGACTGGGCTGCGGGTAAGAATGAGCGGAGGAGGTGGTCGGCACTCCTTTTCCCCCGCTCGCCCCTATCAGCCGCCGTAGCCTTGGCTGGGGGCAAGGATGAGTGGCGGAGACGGCCGACCCTCAGTTTCCCGCGCTCGCCCCCTAACCCCTGTGTTGCGGATCGTGCTCCGCCTTGCTCCGCTCTCCCGCAAACCCCGGGGCGACCTGCCCTATTTCAGACAGTGAAAGCGTGAGACAGTGAGATGAGGCGTTGAGTCGCCAAGCCGCCAGGTTTCGCTCAACGACAAAACGATCTGAAGACAACAATCAGCGCCTCCGCGGCTTAATCTGCGCCTCTGCGGGAACAGCAAAGATTCATTGCTATCGATACGTCATTTTATTGCAAGGCGAGGATCGTCCACAACGGAGGAAGCAGAGGTAATCAGTGGTTCGCGGAGGGTCCTGCACAGGGTCCACGCACCCCTGCGGCCATGCCTGAAAACCCCTATTTTCACACGATGAAAGAAACGCGGGAATTAACGGCGATCATCGAGCGCGAGGGCGACAGCTATGTCGCCTTGTGCCCCGAACTGGACATCGCGAGCCAGGGCGACACGGTCGATGAGGCCCGCATCAACCTGGTCGAGGCCCTGGAGTTGTTCTTCGAGACGGCATCCGGGCAGGAAGTCAAGGACAGGCTGCATGCCGACGTCCTGATCACCCGGGTGAAGGTGGCCGTCTAATGCGTGTGTTATCGGGGAGGGAGGTCTGCCAGATTCTGGCCCGGCATGGATTCGTTCAGGTCCGCCAGAAAGGCAGCCACATCCTGATGCAGAAAAGCGTGCCCGGCTCGACGATCTCCGTACCGGTGCCCAATCACAAGGAGTTGCGGACGGGGACCTTGCTGTCGATCATCCGGCAGAGCGGGGTTTCGAAAGTTGAATTCGAGTAGTGATGGCACCTATCACTGCCTCGATAAAAGGTGTCGGCTGCCTTCGCCGCTCATCCTTACCCGCACGCCAGGCTACGGCGGCTGAAAGGGGCGTACGCGGAAAAGGGATTATTTTTCACCACAGATACCACGGATTCATACACAGATCACCACAGATTTAATTTTTACGAACGAAGCATAATCCGTGCGAATCTGTGTAGCAATCTGAGGTATCTGTGGTAAAAAAACCGTCCGCCCATGCCCTTCAACCCCCTCGCCCCCGACGAAGCCCGCGTCATCCTCCACAAGGGCACCGAGCGCCCCTTTACCGGCGAATACGATGACAACAAACAACCCGGCACGTACATCTGCCGGCAGTGCAACGCACCGCTCTACCGCTCGGCCGATAAGTTCAGCTCGGGATGCGGATGGCCCAGTTTCGACGATGAGATCGCCGGCGCCGTGACCCGCGTCCGTGATGCCGATGGTCGCCGCGTGGAGATCATCTGCGCAAACTGCCATGGCCATCTCGGCCATGTGTTTACAGGCGAGCGCTTTACCGCGAAGAACACGCGGCATTGCGTCAATTCGATTTCCATGAAATTCATCCCGGAAGGCGAACCGCTTCCGGATGTAATGAAACCCTGACCCCAGTGCTTATTGCTTAGGCCTGGTCGTCCTGAGCCGCCCGCAGCGACGGGATCGGCGGCGGCGCCCCCTGCTCCCGCTCTTCCTGCGCAAGCGTAGCCTGCTCGGGCGTCATGTGGGTCTCCTTGGTCTTGAAGGGACGCGGACCGATCAGCTTCTCGATATCGCTCTTGTGCAGGACTTCCTTGTCGAGGAGGGTCTTCGCCAATGCCTCGAGGTGCTCGCGATGCTCGCGCAACAGCCGCTGCGCCCGCTCGTACTGCTCCTCGATGATCTCCCGTACGCGGTCGTCGATCAGCGTGGCCGTCTCATCCGAGTAGGGCTTCTGGAACTGATCCTGCGACAACCCGTAGAAGGAGACGTTGCCCACCTTCTCGTCGAGGCCGTAGATGGCGACCATGCTGTACGCCATCTTGGTCACGTGGTCGAGGTCGCTCTGCGCGCCGGTCGAGATCTTGTTGAAGATGACCTGCTCCGCCGCGCGGCCGCCGAGGGCCATGCACATGCGGTCAAGCAACGCTTCCGTGCGCGTGATGTATTCTTCCTTCGGCAGGTATTGGGCGAAGCCAAGTGTCCCGATACCGCGCGGCACGATGGTCACCTTGACCAGCGGCGAGGCATGCTCGAGGAACCATCCCGTGATGGCGTGCCCGGCTTCGTGATAGGCGATGATCTCCTTCTCCTCCGGCGAGATCAACTTATTGCGTTTTTCCAACCCGCCAATGACGCGGTCAAGGGCATAATTGAAATCATCGAGGTCGACCTCGTGTTTGTTGCGCCGCGCCGCGACGAGCGCGGCCTCGTTGCACACGTTGGCGATATCGGCTCCGGCGAAGCCCGGCGTCATCTCGCTGAGCAGCTTGGGATCGACGCTCGGCGCGATCTTGATGTTCTTGAGGTGGACCTTGAAGATAGCCTCACGACCCACAAGGTCCGGACGCTCCAGGCCGATCTGCCGGTCGAACCGCCCCGGCCGCATGAGCGCGCTGTCGAGGATATCCGCGCGATTGGTCGCCGCCATGAGGATGACGCCCTTGTCCGTGCTGAAGCCGTCCATCTCGACGAGCAACTGGTTGAGGGTATTCTCGCGCTCATCGTTGCCGCCCTGGAAGGCAT
>CAYMLN010000183.1:0-516 GCA_964391045.1 uncultured Saprospiraceae bacterium | reverse complement strand
TGGCGTCGATCTCGTCGATGAAGACGATGCACGGTGCCTTCTCCCGCGCCTGCTTGAACAGGTCGCGGACGCGCGAGGCACCCACACCGACAAACATTTCCACGAAATCCGAACCGGAGATCGAGAAGAACGGTACGGCAGCTTCGCCGGCGACGGCTTTCGCCAGCAGCGTCTTCCCCGTTCCCGGAGGACCGACGAGCAGCACGCCCTTCGGGATCTTGCCGCCGAGGGAGGTGTATTTCTTCGGGTTCTTGAGGAAGTCGACGACTTCCATCACTTCTTCTTTCGCCTCGTCCAGGCCGGCCACGTCGGCAAAGGTCACGTTGACCTTCGAGTCTTTCTCGAACAGCGTCGCCTTGCTCTTCCCGATGTTGAAGATCTGGCCACCCGGGCCGATGTCGAGCCGGAGAAACAGGACGAGGCCCGCCGGCAGCTCTCGCGCGCCGGCTCGTAATGAAGCGTCCCGGCGGCGGCTACCATAGCGCCTGGGCGCGCAGCGGCAGGGGGGCGGCGAGG
>CAYMLN010000182.1:3194-5527 GCA_964391045.1 uncultured Saprospiraceae bacterium | reverse complement strand
AGGTACTTAGCGGGCTCAAGGCGGACTTCCGCTGGCATGACCGCGATCCCGTCTACATCATCAGCAGTCCGGACAATTACAAGGGCATCGACATCACGACGATCGTCAACGAGCCGTCGGGCATCCACGAGCTGATCGACTACCAGACCGACCGGCCCTTTCCCGGCGAGATGTATGACATTTTGCAAATCAACATGAACGACCCGATGGAAGGGGTGCGTGTCGAGCAGACAGGCCCGATGCAGCTCAAGGTGACGCCCACTCAATGGGGCAACTGGTGGCATCGCAACGGGATCGGGGCGAGCGGGTATGAGAACGACCTGTACAAAGTAGAACTCCTCGACTACCCCTACCTGGTCACGTTCAAGCAACTGCCGCCGGGCAGCGCGATCATCTACCCCGACAGCATGCGGTGGAAGGAATTCGTCCTCCAGCCATGGCCGCAATAGCCGGGGACATGCCGGCGCCCGGACCTCAACCTCGCTGCTAATGCGACGCAATACGGATATGACCCGCGGCATGGTGGCCACGATCCTTGCTGCGTTGCTTTGGAGCACCGGCGGCCTGCTAATTAAGCTGGTTGACGAGCCGGCGTTCACCATCCTGTTTTACCGGAGCCTGTACGCGGGACTTTTCTTCCTCGTCCTCTTCGGCCGCAGCGCGCTTCGATGGGACCGGCAGGTGCTGTGGGTCAGTCTCTGTTACGCCCCGCTCTTGATGTGCTTCGTCACGGCGACCAAACTTACCACGGCGGCCAACGCGATCTTTCTCCAATACACCGCACCGGCGATCGTGCTGCTCCTCGAGCCGCGGCTGACCGGCGGCCGCATCCGCAGGCTCGATGCGATCACGGTCCTGCTCTGTCTTGGCGGCCTGTCCTTGTTCCTCGTGGACACGGCCCGGGATGAAGGCGGATGGCTGGGAAATGCGCTGGCCCTGCTCAGCGGTTTCTTCCTTGCCGGGCTCATCCTTACGCTGAAGTTCAGCAACCGGTCGCAACAGGCCGGAGGCATCGTGCTCGGTAATCTCTGGGTCGTGCTGGCCACGTTGTGGTGGGGACTTTCACCGGATGCGATCACGCTGGACGAACATGGCGCCATGCTCTTTCTCGGCATCGTGCAGATCGGGACCGGATATGTCCTCTTTACATACGGGCAGCGACGCATAGCGGCCATCGACAGTTCGCTGCTGGCGATGCTCGAACCCGTGCTGAATCCCGTATGGGTCGCCATCGGCTACGGGGAATGGCCGTCGGCCTGGTCTGTCGCCGGCGGGGCGATCCTGCTCACGGCCCTTTGCCTGCGGATGATCATCCTGCACCGCCAAGGTCGAAAGGCGCGGCGCGGTTAGCGGGGCAACGCCTATTTCTTGTCCTGTTTGGCGAACACTGACCGCAACAGGTCCGTGGTGCGCTGGGAAGCATCCGTGCGGATCTTCTCCTCCTTGACGCGAATCAGGCTGAACAGGCCGTCGAGTCCTTTATTGGCGACATGGTCGTCGAGTTCGGGGTTGACCTTCTTGACCAGGGGGATGTTGTTGTACGCATTGACGACGGAGCGCCAGTACTCGCGCGCATTGACCTCGTCGAGGGCAGCCTGGATGACGGGCTTGAACTCGCCATAGAGGGCCGGACGCGTTGTGCGCTCGAGGTATTGTGTCGCGGCGTCCTTCTCGCCCATCAGGATGCTTGTCGCATCATCGATGGTCATCGACTTGATCGCGTTGACGAAGATCGGCGTGGCCTTCCTGGCGGCATGCTCCGCGGCTTCGTTCATCTTGGCCACCAGGTCCCGCTCGACATTCTCGAAGCCGGGCACCATCTTGACCTTGGACACGACCTGCTGGGCTTCCGCGGGCACAAGGATCTTATAGGGGCTGTCGAAGTAGCCGTTCTTGGCTGAAAGGCTCTGAACGGCCTCGTTAATGCCGAAGTTGAGGGCTTCTTTCAAGCCTGCGCTGATGTCGCCGTCCGCGACAGGACCCACTGTTTTCTGGGCCTTCTTGAGCAGGTCGTTGAGCTGGGCATTGCAGGCCGAGGGCACGAACCCCAGGAATGAAATGAATACAAGGGCGCCGAGATAGTAGGAAGTCGTCTTTTTCATCGAACACATAACGTCAAACGGGGCCAATGGCTTCCCCGAGCAGATAGATTAACGTGAATTTAACCAGGCACCAGGCCGGCATGGGCAAAAATAAAAAGCCGGCGCAACGAGAACGTGCGCCGGCCAAGCGGGGGTCGGGGTCGGCTTCGGGCCATTCGGCAACCCTTCATGCCGCTGGTCGACAGGGATTGCCGGCCGTCAGCCGTATGCCGGGAAAAACGCACCGGCCTC
>CAYMLN010000182.1:0-3184 GCA_964391045.1 uncultured Saprospiraceae bacterium | reverse complement strand
ACCCGATGTTTCTTCAACCTTCGGGGGCGATAGCCGACGCGTCGCACCGATGCGCGCACACCGATGATCCGGAGATCTTGTTCAACATGCAGGGGGAACTACCAATATACACATTTCCCGGAAATCCTCAAGGTCGGCCGGCCACCCTCGCTGTCAGGGTTCCCGTCCAGGCGAAAAGGCAACGCCCACATAGATCGCGCGCGGCCTGGCCGGGTAAAAATAACGCGGCTGGAGGCCGGGGGCATTGATCTGGAACATCGACGCATAGCGTGCATCGAACACATTATGCACGTCGAGCATCCACCGTGCGCGCCACCGCCGCGCGATCGGGGTCTCCCATCGCAGCCCGGCGTGGAAAACGGAATACCCCTCGGCCGTCACCGTATTGGCATCGTCGAGATACAGTTCGCTCAGCCAGCGATGTTCGATGTAGAACGAGGGCCAGCCGGGCGGACGGACATTGATGCGGGAATACAGGTTGTGGCGCGGGATGCCCGGAAGCCGGTTGCCGCTGTAATCGCCGGCCGCATCGACAAACGTGCGGAACGTATGTGCGGAATAGGTGTAGGCGCCTTGCCATTGCATGATCGAGGCGGTGCCGCCAAGGCTGAATTCGACCTCGGGGCCGGCGTGGCGCGACGAACCGCCATTGAGGCGCATGAAGACGTCATTCTCCAACCGCCGTGTAAGGATCGTGTTGTCGATGTCCATGACAAACGCGGTGAACACGATGTGCGATCCGGTCGATGGTCCGACGCGCAGGGACAATTCGCGATTCCACCCGGTCTCCGGCACAATGTCTGGGTCGAACGTCCCGTCCGCATTGCGCACATCGTCTGCAGACAACGCGGAATAACCGCGACTGAGTTGGGCCGTGACGACCAGGTCTTCCTTGATCATGTAGCCTGTGCCTGCCATGGGAAAAAGCGAAGCCGGTACGGTCCTGCGCTCTCCGTCGGCTTCAAGTGCGGTGACGGCGACATGCAGCCCGCCGAGGAACGTCCATCGCGTGCCGGCTGTCGCCTCGGCCTGGGCGAAGAACTGTCCGTATTGCCGCTTCTCCTTCGCAATTCCGAGGGGCTGACCCGTACCCCCGTCCGGGAGCACTTCGTACGTCATGTTGGCATACACTTCACGGAAATATTCGAAGCCGCCCTGGAGGTCGATGCGACGACCGGGTGACCAGGTTACGCGATGTCGCATGCCCCAGACGCCGGACGATTCATCCAGCACATTGAACGGCCTGACTTCGTTGGACTGGAAATCCGTGAGGAAGAGCGCTCCGCTGTATGCCCAGGTCGCACGTGGGGCGTATTGCCAGTGCAGGCCGCCGATCCATTTCACATAATCTTCCCGCCCGTTGACCGCCTGCCAGGTGGGTGCCGCGCGCTCCGGATGATCCTGGTAATCCGACGCGCTGAGCGAACTCGGGATCTCCGCCCGGAGGTCGATCCAGTGGCCGAATCCTTGAAGGCGCAGGCCCTTGCGGTTGGACCAGACGGGCTTGACGGTGACGGAATGACGCCGGTAGGCATTATTCTCCCGATAACCGTCATCGTGCAACCCCTGGTAATGGAGCATGATTCCGGTCTCATGCCGCCCTTCTCCGACCAGGTCGACATGCTGGTCGAATTGCCACCGGCCGAATGAGCCGCCCGACACTCTCGTTTCCCAGGAGGTTTCTTGCGGCAAGCGGCTCTGCAGGTGGATCATGCCGCCCAGGCCGGCACCCCAAATGGCGGAGCCGGGTCCGCGCCACACCCGCATGCGCTCGAAGACAAGCGGATGAATGTCCTCGATACTGGCCTCCCCCGCGCCGTTGGTCAGCGGGATCTCGTCGAGATAGACCTTGATGCCGCTGGTCGCGAAAGGCTCGCGGTACCCGACACCGCGGATGTTGATCCGATTCGTATTCAGTGCGCCGGTCTGCATCCACACGCCGGGCATGCTGTTGATCGCGGGTTCAATCGTCGGCTCGCGCAAGTCGTCCAACGCGCGGCGCGGGATATTGCTCACGGTAAACGGCAACCGAATGACATCGCCCCGCACAATGACGGGGGCCGCCTCAACGTGCATCGTATCGGTCGGCGCGGGTATGCGATCGTTGGCCTGGCCTTGCAGCGGCACTTTGAGCACCAACAGCAAACCAAGGCCGATACATTTTCTCCCAAATAATTCCATCTTCAGGCGAACCGGTCGGGTCGCAACAAAGTTGTGTCGTAAGACAATGGCTGGCCGGTGATCATCTCCGTCACCAACCTGCCGGTAGCGGGCGCCAGGCTGGTGCCCATCATGGCGTGTCCGGCCGCCACGATCACGGACGAGGTCGGTCGCGTACGCCCGATGTACGGCAGCCCATCCGGTGTGCAGGGGCGGTACCCGAACCACACGGGGCCGGGATCCGCAACCCGAAGGTTTGGATAATAGTCGGGCACGGCTGACAGGATCCCGTCGACCTTGGCCTTGCGCACGACATCGTCGAGGCCGCTGATCTCCAATGTACCGCCAATACGCAGGCGGTCGCCCATGGGCGTGATCGCCACGCGGGCCTCGTGCAGGATGGCGGGCACCGAGGGGCCGTCGGCCGGTAAGGGTATCGTGACGGAGTACCCCTTGCCGTCTTGCATGGGCAACTTCCTCTTATTGCCTGCAGCCAGGGCTGGTGACCAGACACCTGACGCCACGACGACATGCCGCGCACGCAGGCGTTCGCCCGTAGCGAGGATGACCTCGGCGCCGTTGGCATCGCGATCATCGATATGAGTGACGTCATGCAGCGGTTTAAGGGTTACACCTTTTTCCTCGAGGCCGGCTCTAAGCTTTGCCATCAACACATGCGGAATGAGGTGCGCATCGCCCGGATAGTGCACGCCGCCCATGACGTTGAACGTACAACCGGGATCGAGGACCTGAAGCGCTGCAGGTGAAAGAACATTTGCTTCAATGCCCAGCTCACGGGCCAGGGCGGCCGTCTCCACCTCGCCGCGCTCGGCGCCGGGGCTTCGGAAAAGCATGATGATACCTTTCCGCGTGTACCCGATATCAAGGCCATGCTGACCCTGTAACGCGGCATACCAGTCCCGGCTGTCGGTGCACATGTCGCGCAACAGCGGCGCGGACTGTTCGACATGACGGGCATTGGCCGACCTTGCGAAAAGCCACAACCATCGGACAAGGGCAGTAT